>NZ_JBPKJK010000005.1:0-113448 GCF_051756985.1 Saccharothrix sabaoui | reverse complement strand
CAGGGCGTGCAGGACGTCGGCGACGTCGCGCGGGTCCGTGCCGAGGTCCACGGTGGTGAACACGAACAGCTGCTCGTCCTCGCCGCGCTGCCAGTCCAGCTCCAGCGACGGGGTCTCGCGGCCGAGGCGGCGGGTGTGCACCAGGCGCACCTTCACCTCGTGCCACGGAAGGGTGTGGGCGCCGGTGAGGGTGCGGACGGTCAGGCCGTCGTCGTCCACCGTGAGCCGGGGCCGGACGTACGTGCCGTAACCGGCGACCGCCAGCAGCAGGAGCGTGGCCAGGCCGAGGAAGAGGCGGCTCGTCGCGGCCGAGCTGAGGACCGTGACCAGCAGCAACACGGCGGCCAGGCCCCAGGCGAGGCCGACCATGCCCGGCTGCGGGGACCAGGAACGGGGTGGGTTCACGCTTCCGAGTCTTCCGTAGTTGTGGACAACTGGAGCCCCGGACCGGCGCTTGTGCAATCAGGCGCAAAGTTGTCCACAGGAGTTGTCCCCATTGGGGATGACTTACAGCCGTGTTCTTCGGTGACCGATGGGTGAACGCGGTGAACGACAGGTGGACGCGGAACGGCCCGGACGTGGTGCACGTCCGGGCCGTCGGCCACGTGGCGTAGCGCTGGTCAGCGCCACTTCATGGTCATCAGCAGACCGACGATCATCAGCGCGAACCCGATGCCGAAGTTCCAGGACCCGAGGTCCATCATCACCGGCACCTTGTCGCCCGCGATGTAGTTGACCACCAGCCACGCCAGCCCCAGCAGCATGAAGCCGAGCATCACGGCGATGTAGACGGGGTGGGACGGCCCCGCTGCCTTGACCTTCACCGGGGTGCGGCGATCGGCAGGCGCCGTGTAGACGGCCTTCTTGCGGACCTTGGACTTGGGCATGCTGTCCTCGCCTGACGGGTGGATAGGTCTCCAGTGGCGCGGGTTCACGTCCACTGCTGGATGAACACGTTAACGTAACCAAGCAGGTCGCTAAAGCGGCGTGTAGTTCTGGAACGTTCGGCACGGGAGGTCTTCCGGTGAGCTACGACCCGCCTCCGCCGCAAGGCGGCCCGTCGGGCCGGTCGCCACGACCCACGCCCCGCCCGGACCAACCGCCCCGCGAGCCCTTCCCGCCGGGCGCTCCGCACGACCGCCCACCCACGCCACCAGGCGGTTTCGACCGCCCGCCCACGCCCGCGGCCGGTGTCGCGAGGCCCGGCACCCCACCCGCCGGCTTCCCCCACCCGGGCCGCCCCGGAGCCTTCGACCGCCCCCAGACCCCGCCCGCGGGCTTCGACCGACCGGCCCCGCAGGCCCAGGAGCGACCCCGAACCCCGCCGGGAGGATTCACTCGTCCGGGCCAATCGGATCGCCCTGCGGCCCCCCTGGCCCCGCCGGCCCCCGGCTTCGACCGGCCCGGGGGAGCGGGTGCGCCGGGCCGCCGGGCCCTGCCCGACGACGGTGTTCCCGGTGGGCCGGTGCCTGCTGGGCCGGTGCCCGGTCGTCGGGCGCTGCGCGAGGAGGGTGCCTCCGGTGACCTGAGCGCCCGGCTCGGTGTCCCGCCGCCGCCCGGTGCCCCGCCGCCGCCCGGTGCCCTGCCGCCGCCCGGTGCCCTGCCGCCGCCCGGCGCGGTGCCGAGCCCTGGCCCGCGCAGGCCCCGACCCGGCCCTGGGCAGCCCGGCCCTGGTCAGCCCGGGTTCGCGCAGCCCGGGTTCGCGCAGCCCGATCCGGCGCGCCAGGGCCCGGCGCAGCCCGGTCCGGTGCACGACGCCGACGCCACCCAGTACACGAACGCGTTCTCCGGCAGCCTGCCCCCCGCGCCCGCGCCTGGTCCCGTGCCTGGCCCCGGGCCCGCCCCCGGCGCACGCCGCCCCCCGCCGCGCCCCCGGCCGGTGGACCCGCCGACCGAGGTCATCGCGGCCGTCGAGGACGAGTACGACGACGACTACGACGACGAGTACTACGAGGACGACGACCACTACGACGGCTACGACGACGAGGACGCCGAGGCCGCCGACGACCGGCCGGCCCCGCCCCCCGAGAGCGCGGCCCGCAAGTCCGTCCGCGCGGTCGGCGAGCTGCTGATCACGGCGGGCCTGGTGATCCTGCTGTTCGTCGTCTACGAGGTCTACGTCACCGACCTCATCTCGGCCGGCAAGCAGGACGACGCCACCGTCGCGCTCGACGAGCAGTGGGGCGCCGACACGGTCGAGGCCGACCCGCAGCGGGAGGTCAAGTACGAGCTGCTGGACGGCCAGGCGTTCGCGAAGATGTACATCCCGGTCTTCGGCCCCGACTACAAGTTCTCGATCGTCGAGGGCACCACGGACAAGGACCTGGAGATCGGCCCCGGCCACTACAAGGGCACGGCGCTGCCCGGCGACCCCGGCAACTTCTCCGTCGCGGGCCACCGGGTCGGCAAGGGGGCCCCGTTCAACGACCTCGACCTGCTCGGCTCGTGCGACGCGATCGTGGTCGAGACGCAGGCGCAGTGGTTCGTCTACCGGGTGCTGCCGAAGGCCGACGAGGTGGCGGGCTGGGCCGAGCGCCAGTCGATCCCGAGGTGCGAGAAGGTCTCGCCGCTGGGCGCGCCGTACGACAAGACGGTCGGCCAGGAGATCGTGCTGCCCTCGCAGGGCGAGGTGATCAGCCCGGTGCCGTACTTCGCGGGCGAGGTCCCGGTCGCGCAGCAGGCGGCGCTGATGACCCTGACGACGTGCCACCCGCGGTTCTCGGACAAGCAGCGGCTGATCGTGCACGCGGTGCTGGCGATGAGCTACCCGAAGGCGCCCGGGTTCGTACCGGAAGAGATGAAGGAGAGCTGATGTACGGGTGGATCTGGCGGCACCTGCCGGGACCGCTGCCCGTGCGCGTCCTCGAAGCCCTGGTGCTGGTCGCGGGGGTGGTGGCGTTGCTGATGTTCGTGGTGTTCCCGTGGGCGGAGCCGAAGCTCCCGTTCAACAACGTCACCACCCCGCAGTAGGGCTCAGCCCCGGCTGACGGCCGTCATCTCGCCGCGGTCGACGACCTTGACCCGCTCGCGGCCGCGGGAGGTGCCGAGGGCGCGCTCGTGCGCGTCGAGCCTCAGCCAGCCCTCGTTGGTGGTGAACGGCACGCCGCGCTCCTCCAGGAACCGCACCACGGCCTCCGGGGACGGGGTGGGCGCGCCGGGCAGGGTGGGCGCGTCGGCGAGCAGGCTGGTCACGGTCTCCAGCGAGCAGCCCTTGGTGTGGCCGATGAGGCCGACGGGGCCGCGCTTGACCCAGCCGGTGACGTAGACGCCGGGCATCGCCTGCTCGTCCAGGTCGAGCACGCGGCCCGCCTGGTGCGGCACGGTGCCGGACGCGTGGTCGAACGGCAGGTCGGCCAGGTGCGTGGACAGGTAGCCGACGGCCCGGTACACGGCCTGCACGTCCCAGTCGGTGTGCTCGCCGGTGCCGCGCACGCCGCCGTCGCCGTCCAGCTCCATCCGCTCGGTGCGCAGGCCGACGACCGAGCCGTCCTCGCCGAGCACCTCCACCGGGGCCTGGAGGAAGTGCAGGTGCAGCCGCCGGGGGCGGGAGCCGGCGTCGCGGATCGCCCACTCCTGGAGGGTCTTCACGACCATCTCGACCTGCTTGTTGGACCGGATCGCGGCCATCGAGGCGGCGTCGAAGTCGATGCCCTCGGGGTGCACGACGACCTCGACGTTCGGCGAGTGGTCCAGCTCGCGCAGCTCCAGCGGGGTGAACTTGGCCTGCGCGGGACCGCGGCGGCCGAACACGTGGACGTCGGTGACGGGGTTCGCGGCGAGGCCCGCGTGGACGTTGTCGGGGATCTCGGTGGTGAGCAGCTCGTCGGCGGTCTTGGCGAGCACGCGGGCCACGTCGAGCGCGACGTTGCCGACGCCGAGGACGGCGACCTGCCGGGCGCGCAGCGGCCAGGTGCGCGGCACGTCGGGGTGCCCGTCGTACCAGGACACGAAGTCGGCGGCGCCGTACGAGCCGTCCAGGTCGATGCCCGGGATGTCGAGGGGGCGGTCCTTCTCGGCGCCGGTGGAGAAGACCACCGCGTCGTAGAACTGCCTCAGCTCGTCGAGCTTCACGTCGACGCCGTACTCGACGTTGCCGAAGAACCGCACCTCCGGCCGGTCCAGGATGCGCTGGAGGGCGTTGACGATGCCCTTGATGCGGGGGTGGTCCGGCGCGACGCCGTACCGGATCAGCCCGTACGGGGCGGGCACCTTGTCGAAGATGTCGATCTCGACGTCCGCGTCCGACTTGACCAGGCTGTCCGCCGCGTAGAGGCCGGCGGGACCGGCGCCGACCACGGCGACGCGCAGGGAACGGTTCATACCTCAAGATTAGGTGAGCCTAAGCTCACTTCTGGCGAGAGGTGCGTCACGGCTACGCTGGCGGGCATGCGCGTGCTCGTGGTCGACAACTACGACAGCTTCGTCTACAACCTCGTCCAGTACCTCGCCCAGCTCGG
This sequence comes from Saccharothrix sabaoui, assembly GCF_051756985.1. Taxonomy (NCBI): domain Bacteria; kingdom Bacillati; phylum Actinomycetota; class Actinomycetes; order Pseudonocardiales; family Pseudonocardiaceae; genus Saccharothrix; species Saccharothrix sabaoui. The sequence continues at coordinate 108,991 of NZ_JBPKJK010000005.1, read as the reverse complement.
GGTCGAGTGCGTGGTCCGCCGCAATGACGAGGTGGACCCGGAGGAGGTCGGCGGGTTCGGCGGCGTCCTCGTCAGCCCCGGGCCCAGCACGCCGGACCGGGCGGGCCGGAGCATGGACGTGATCCGCCGCTGCGCGGACACCGGCGTGCCGGTCCTCGGCGTGTGCCTCGGCCACCAGGCCATCGGCGCGGTCTGGGGCGGCACGGTCGACCTCGCGCCGGAGCTGCTGCACGGCAAGACGAGCGTCGTGCACCACGACGGCGTCGGCGTGCTGGCCGGCGTGCCGAACCCCTTCACCGCCACCCGCTACCACTCGCTGACCGTGCTGCCGGACACGATCCCGGCCGGGTTCGAGGTCACCGCCCGCACGGAGACGGGCGTGGTCATGGCGATGCGGCACCGCGAGCTGCCGGTCGAGGGCGTCCAGTTCCACCCCGAGTCCGTGCTGACCGAGGGCGGCCACCGGATGCTCGCGAACTGGCTGCGCACCTGCGGCTTCGAGGTGCCCGAGGCGACCGTGGCGCGGTTGGAGAACGGGATGCGCCAACTCGCCGCCGCGGCCCACCAGGGCTGAGCCCACCGGCCCGCCACCCCCCGAGCACGCGGAACCCCTGAGCACGCGGAACCCCCTGAGCACGCGGAAGGCCCCCTGCCCCGGACCGGGGAGGGGGCCTTCCGCGCGTCCGCCTACCTCGACGTGGTCGTCGGTCCGCCGCCCACGCCCAGCTCGGCCAGGATCACGTTGATCCGCGCGGTCTTCGCCGCCGGCGTGTTCGGCTTGATCTCCTGGTCCACGATCTTGTCCCGCTGGCTGATGTCGGTGGTCGGCTCGCGGTCGCTGACCACGAGGTCGTTGCCCGTCCACCCGGCCTGGTTGAGCTTCGTCCGCGCCTGGTTCTCGGTCATCCCGCGCAGGTCGGGCATGATGAACTGGTTCTCCTTCGACACGCTCAGCGTGACGAGGATGCCCTTCTCCACGCGTCCCGGCGCCGGGTCCTGGGCGACGACCTCACCCTGGTTCTCGGCGCTGTCGACCTCCTTGACCTGCACCTTGAAGCCGTTGCCCTCCAGGGTGCGGCGCGCGTTCTCCGCGGTCTGCCCGGTCACGTCCGGCAGCTGCGCGGTGTCCGGCGCCTTGCCCAGGACCACGGTGATGGTGCTGCCCTTCGGCGCCCTCGTGCCGGGGGCGGGGGTCTGCTCCACGACCCTGCCGACCTGGCTCGCGTCGGCGACCTCGACGGTCTCGGTGCTCTGCTGGAAGCCCCACTGCTCGGCCTCCAGCTTCTTCTGCGCCTCCGTCGGGCTCAGGCCCGCGACGCTCGGCACCTCGACCTGGTCGGGGTTCGTGCCGACGAGCAGCTTCACCGGGCTCCGCTTGTCGACCTCGCGGTTGGCGGGCGGGTCGGTCTCCACGACCTTGCCGATCTGCTCGGCGGTGCACGCGACCGGGGCGCCCGGCTGGCACGGCACCACCTCGACCTGCGCGGTCAGGCCCACGTCCTGGAGCGCGGCGGTCGCGGCGGCCTGCGTCATGTCCACCACCGAGGGGACCTTGACCTTGTCGCTCGCCCCGGGCGTCTCCTCGCCCTCGCCGCCGCCGACCAGCGTGGCGGTGATCCAGGCGGCGAGCGCGATCACCGCGACGCACAGCGCGGCGACCACCGCGATCATGATCGTCTTCTTGCGCCGGGCGCGCCGCTCCGCCTCCTCCTCGGACAGCGGGTCGTACTCGTCCGGGTCGTCGCGCTGCCCCTGCGGCCGGTGCCGGCCACCGCCCCCGCCGCCGACCACCTCGGTGCGCGACGACGACGACTGGTTCAGCATCGCGGTGCGTTCCTCGGCCGTCATCACGGCGGGCGCCGACGGCCGCTGCCCGGACAGCACGCGCACCAGGTCGGCGCGCATCTCGGCGGCCGACTGGTAGCGGTTCGCGGGGCCCTTGGACATCGCCTTGAGCACGATCGCGTCCAGCGCGGGCGTCACCTTCGGGTTCAGCGACGACGGCGACTTGGGCTCCTCCCGCACGTGCTGGTAGGCCACCGCCACGGGCGAGTCGCCGGTGAACGGCGGCTCGCCGGTCAGCAGCTCGAACAGCACGCAGCCCGACGCGTACACGTCGGAGCGGCCGTCCACGGCCTCGCCGCGCGCCTGCTCCGGCGACAGGTACTGGGCGGTGCCGATGACCGCCGCGGTCTGGGTGACGGCCGCCTGCCCGTCGTGCACGGCGCGGGCGATGCCGAAGTCCATCACCTTCACCGCGCCGGACTTCGTGATCATCACGTTGGCGGGCTTCACGTCCCGGTGCACGATGCCGTGCCGGTGGCTGAAGTCCAGTGCCGCCGACACGTCCGCCATGACCTCCATGGCGCGCTTGCCGGACAGCGGGCCCTGCGTCTTGACGATGTCGCGCAGCGTGCGGCCGTCGACGAACTCCATGACGATGTAGGGCAGCGGGCCGTACTCGGTCTGCGTCTCGCCGGTGTCGTAGACCGCGACGATCGCGGGGTGGTTCAACGCCGCGGAGTTCTGCGCCTCCCGGCGGAACCGCTCCTGGAACTGGGCGTCCCGGGCGAGGTCAGCGCGCAGCACCTTGATGGCGACGTCGCGGCCGAGCCGGACGTCCCGGCCCTTGTGCACCTCCGACATACCGCCGTAGCCGAGCGTCTCACCCAGTTCGTAGCGGTTGGAGAGCAGTCGCGGAGTGCTCATCAGTGCTTCGTCCCGCTCCTCGTCAACGGTCTCACCCTCAAGCCTTGCCTTCGCGTGCCTGCCGCTCCGGTGCGTCCGTACCGTCTCGGCCTCAGGTCGGTACACAGGTCACCGTGACCCGCGAACCGATCGCGACCTCACCGGTCGGCGCCAGGTCCGACACCAGGCACCTCGCCTCGTCACCCGGCGCGCCCCCGTCCACGGAGTGCACCTCGGGCTCCAAGCCGTACCCGGACAGCCTCTTCGCCGCCTCGTCCACCGGCAGGTCGACGTAGTCCGACTTCGTGATCGTCACCTTCGGTTTTCCGGGGAGCCGATCGGTGGAGTCGTCCAGTGGTCGGGCGCTCGTCGTGCTCTGCCCGCTCGCGCCGCCGGGCACCTCGTCGTCGTCACCCAGGGCGCGCAGGGCGACCACGCCGAGCACCAGTAGGACGGCCACCAGCACAGCGACCATAACCCACAGGAGGGCGCGGTTGCGCCCCGGTGGGCCCGGGGCGGGCGGCAACGGACGGAAAGCGCCCGTGTGCGGAGTGTTCATCCCAGGTGGGACCGGTTGCATCCCCGGGCGGGAGCCCGGGTGGCTCACCGGCACCCCCGGGTGGGTGTGCTGCGGCGGGGCCATCTGCGGCGGCGTCATCGGCTGCCCGGCCAGGGGCTGCCCGGTCATCGGCTGCTGCGGCGGCGTCATCGGCTGCCCCAACTGCTGGCCCAGCTGCTGCTGCTGGCCGGTCGGCGACTGGCCCGCCTGCTGCCCCAGCTGCTGGGCGCCGACCACCATCGCGAACCCGGACGGCGCGGGCAGCGGCTGGCCCGCCCGCACCGCGCCCACCGCCAGCGCGAACTCGCCGCCGTTGCGGTACCGCTGCCGCGGGTCCTTCACCAGCGTCGCCTCGATCAGCGCGCGCGGACCCGGCGGCACGTCCGGCGGCAGCGGCGGCGCGATGTCGCGGATGTGCATCATCGCGACCGTCACCGCGTTCTCCGACAGGAACGGCCGGTGCCCGGTCAGGCACTCGTACCCGCACACGGCCAGCGCGTACACGTCCGACGCCGGTTCCGCCGCGTGCCCCAGGGCCTGCTCGGGCGCGATGTAGTGGGCGGTGCCCATCACCATGCCGCTGTGCGTCACCGGTGCCGCGTCAGCCGCCTTCGCGATGCCGAAGTCGGTGATCTTCACCTTGCCCGCGGGCGTCACCAGGATGTTGCCCGGCTTCACGTCCCGGTGCACGAGGCCCCGCTCGTGCGCGGCCTGGAGCGCGTTGCCCGCCTGCTCCAGCACGTCGAGCGTGCGGTCCGCGTTGAGCCTGCCGCGGGCGATGATCGCCGCCAGCGGCTCGCCCTCGACCAGCTCCATCACCAGGTACGCGGTGTCCTCCGGCCCGTCCGGCACCGACGCGGTCTCGCCGTAGTCGTGCACCGCGGCGATGCCCGGGTGGTTCAGCGACGCCGTGGTGCGCGCCTCGATGCGGAACCGGTTGAGGAACTCGGCGTCCCCCGACAGCTCCGCCTTGAGCACCTTCACCGCGACCCGGCGGTCCAGCCGGGTGTCGTCGGCCTCCCAGACCTCGCCCATGCCGCCGACGGCGATCCGCTTGCCCAGGCGGTACCGCTCGGCGAGCAACTGGCCGGAGGTCAGCATCAGCGTCCCCCGAGGTAGGCGCCGATGACCGCGCGCCCGATCGGCGCGGCCACCCGCCCGCCGGTGGCCGCCAGGCCCTGCTGGCCGCCGTTCTCCACGATGACCGCGATCGCGATCTCCGGGTTCTCGGCGGGCGCGAACCCGACGTACCAGGCGTGGGGCTTGGTGGCCCGCACGTTCTCGCCGTGCTCGGCGGTGCCGGTCTTGGACGCGATCTGCACGCCGGACAGCTTGCCGCCGCCCGACGTGTTGTTCTCCGAGGCGACCATCATGTCGCGCAGCGCGGCGGCCTGCTCCGGCTCCATCGCCTCGTCGACCTCGTCCGGGCCGGTCTCGCTGATCGCCTCGAAGTCGGCGGCCAGGACCTTCTGCACGAGGTGCGGCTGCATCCGCGTGCCGCCGTTGGCGATGGTCGCCGCCATCACGGCGTTGGCCAGCGGCGTGACCCGGACGTCCTTCTGGCCGATGCCCGTCTGGTAGACCGACGGCTTGTCCGACATCTCGCCCAGGCCGGACGGCTCCACCGGCAGCGGGATCTCCAGGTCCTGCTCGCCGATGCCGAACTTCGCCGCCTGCGCGCGCAGCTTGTCCGGGCCCAGCTCGTTGGCCAGCACCGCGAACGCCGTGTTGCACGACTTCGCCAGCGCCTCCTGCAACGTGGCCGTGACGCCGTTGCCGCAGATCGTGTCGTTGAAGTTCGGCAGCGGCGTGTTCGTGCCGGGCAGCGTGATCGACGGGCGGCCGTCGACCTCGCTCTCCTTCGTCCTGCCCTCGGCGAGCGCCGCCGCCGCCACGACCAGCTTGAACGTCGAGCCGGGCGGGTAGATCTGGCGCACCGCGCGGTTGAGCATCGGCTCGGACTCGTCGCCGTTGAGCCGCAGCCACGCCTCTTCCTGCACGTCCCCGTCGTGACTGGCCAGCTCGTTCGGGTCGTACGACGGGGTGCTGGCCATCGCCAGGATCTCGCCCGTCTGCGGCTTGATCGCCACCACCGTGCCGGTCAGGCCCTGGCTGGAGAGCTGGTCGAACGCCGCCTGCTGGAGCTTCGCGTCGATGGTCAGCTGGATGTTGCCGCCCTTGGGGTCGCGGCCCGTGATCAGGTCCGACAGGCGGCGCGCGAACAGCCGGTCATCCGACCCGTTGAGCAGGTCGTCCTCGGCGCGCTCCAGGCCGCCGGTGCCGTAGATCAGCGAGAAGTAGCCGGTGACCGGCGCGTACACCGGCCCGTTGGCGTACGTCCGCAGGTACTCCAGGCGGTCGTCGGTCCGCTGCACGGCGGCCAGCGGCGTGCCGTCCGAGGCGATGATCTGACCGCGTTCCCGGGAGTACTGGTCCAGGATCACCCGCGAGTTCAACGGGTTCTTGCGGTAGTCGTCGGCCTTGATGACCTGCACGTACGTGGCGTTGCCCAGCAGCAGGAGGAACATCGCCATCATGGCGAGGCCGACCCGGCGGAGCGGTGTGTTCATTTGGGACGCTCCACCATGACAGTGAACTGGTCGGCGATGGCCGGCTGCTGCGGCCTCGGCTTCGGCGTGGTCTTCGGCGCGCGCGCGGCGTCCGAGATGCGCAGCAGCAGCGCCACCAGGATGTAGTTCGCCAGCAGCGACGAGCCGCCCTTGGACAGGAACGGCGCCGTGATGCCGGTCATCGGGATCAGCTTCGTCACGCCGCCGACGATGATGAAGATCTGGAACGCCACGGCGAACGCGAGGCCGCCGCCGAGCAGCTTGCCGAACGTGTCCCGCACGGACAGCGCTGTCCGCAGGCCGCGCAGCGCCAGCACGGTGTAGATCAGCAGCACCGCGGACAGGCCGACGAAGCCCAGCTCCTCGCCGATCACGGCGGTGATGAAGTCGGTGTTCGCCTCCGGGATCTCGTCCGGCCGCCCGCCGCCCAGGCCAGCGCCGAACAGGCCGCCGGTGCCCAGGCCGAACAGGGACTGGAGGATCTGGTGGCCCTTGCCGTACGGGTCGGCGAACGGGTCCAGCCAGTTGTCCACGCGGACCTGCACGTGGCCGAACAGCTTCCACGCCACGAACGCGCCCACGCAGAACATGACCACGCCCAGCACGACCCACGCGGCGCGCTCGGTCGCCACGTACAGCAGCACCAGCACGATGCCGAAGAACAGCAGCGACGAGCCCAGGTCCTTCTGGAGCACCATGATGCTCACGCCGACCATCCAGGCGGCGATCAGCGGACCCAGGTCGCGCGCCCGCGGCAGGTCCAGGCCCAGCACCCGGCGGCCCGCGATCGTGAACAGGTCCCGCTTCGACACCAGGAACGCGGCGAAGAAGACCATCAGCAGGATCTTCGCGAACTCACCCGGCTGGATGGAGAACGCGCCGAAGCTCAGCCAGATCTTCGCGCCGTTGATCTCGGGCGCGATGGCGCTCGGCAGCACACCGGGCAGCACCAGGGCCACCAGGCCGAGGAAGCCGAACGTGTACCCGTAGCGGGCCAGCGTGCGGTGGTCGGACAGCACCTTGAGCGCGGCGCAGAACAGCACGACCGCGATGGCCGTCCACAGCACCTGCTTGCCCGCCGCCGGGTCCCACAGGTCGCCGTTCGGCATCTTGACGTCCGCCATGGCCAGGTCGATCCGGTGGATCATGACCAGGCCGAGGCCGTTGAGCAGCGCGACGCAGGGCAGGATCACCGGGTCCGCGTACGGCGCCCACCGGCGCACCGCGAGGTGCGCGGCGGTCAGCAGGCCCAGGTAGGCGAGGCCGAGCCACACGATGCGCATGGTCAGCTCCTTCTCCTGGTTCGCTTCGACCAGGATCAGGGCGCCGGTGACGAGCACGGTGGCGAACCCGAGCATGAAGAGTTCGGTGCCCCGTCTCGTGGGCGGCTTCAGACCAGGCGACGTGCTGCTCGCCGCCGCGAGCGGTGTGCCCTCCGCGCCGGGGACGGGCGAACCCATGCGACTACTGACCCCTTCGGCAGTCCGTGCCCGGCTTCTGCACGGGCGTGGTGAGGGGAGTCCCCTCCGGAGTGGTGGACGTGGTGGTCTCGGTCGTGGTCGCCCCCGCCGGGGGCACCTCGGCCGTCGTGGTGGCGCCCGTGCCCGTGGTGGTGGGCGGCGCGGCGGTGGTCGACGTCGTCGTGCCGGTCTGGCCCGACGAGCAGAACGGCAGCGTCTGCTCGGTGCGCAGCCGGCGGATCGCCTCGCGCGCGCCCTCGATGCCGTCCACGTCGGTGATGCCGTTGCGCACCACGTCCCGGGTGGCGACCTTCAGGTCGTCCACGCGGATCGGCTCGCACGCCTGCGCGCCGGGCGGGCACGAGCCCTCGACCCGGGAGTGCAGGGCGAAGCCGAACACGCTGCCCGTGACGCCGCGGAACACCGACACCTCGCCGGTGTCGCCCACGCCCACGTAGTACTGGCGCAGCACGTACCAGCGCGTGCCGAGACCCGCCGCGGCCAGCAGCAGGAACACGAACAGGACCAGCGCGAACGCCTTGATCCGGTTACCGCGCCGCCGCCGGGGGTCCGGCGGCGGTTGCACGGGGTCGACCCGCGGGGGAGCGGGCCTCGGCCCGGTCATCGAGCTCGCCCGGGAGGCGGGCGAGTCGGGTGGCGGCGGGTCCTCGCTGCCGTCGCCGGCCGCGCCGCCCACTATCGGGGCGTCGTCGCCGAAGTCGACGTCGACCACGTCCGCGACGACCACCGTGACGTTGTCCGGGCCACCGCCCTTGAGGGCCAGCTCGATCATCCGGTCCGCGCACGCCTGCGGGTCCGGGATGCGGATGGCCTCCTCCAGCGTCTCCATGGTGACGACGCCGGACAGGCCGTCCGAGCACAGCAGGTAGCGGTCGCCCGGCCGGGCCTCCCGCACCATCAGCCTCGGCTCCACCTCGTGGCCGGTCAGCGCGCGCAGCAGCAGCGAGCGCTGCGGGTGCGTGGCCGCCTCCTCCTCGGTGATCCGGCCCTCGTCGATCAACGACTGCACGAACGTGTCGTCGTGCGTGATCTGCGTGAAGGTGCCGTTGCGCATCATGTAGGCGCGCGAGTCGCCGATGTGCACCATGCCCAGCCGGTTGCCCGCGAACAGCACGGCGGTGAGCGTGGTGCCCATGCCGTCCAGGTCGGGGTCGCTCTGCACGAGCTCGGAGATCGCGCCGTTGCCGGCGATCACCGCGTCGCGGAGCTGGCCGAGCAGGTCGTCGCCGGGCTCGTCGTCGTCGAGCGGGGCCAGGGCGGCGATGACCACCTTGCTGGCGACCTCGCCCGCGGCGTGGCCGCCCATGCCGTCGGCGAGCGCGAGCAGGCGGGGGCCCGCGTACACGGAGTCCTGGTTGTTGGAGCGCACCAGGCCGCGGTCGCTGCGGGCCGCGTATCGAAGGACGAGGGTCATGAGCGCAGCTCGATCACCGTTTTGCCGATTCGGATCGGGGAGCCGAGCGGGACCCGGAGTGGGGCCGTGACCTTCGCCCGGTCGAGGTATGTGCCGTTCGTGGAGCCCAGGTCCTCCACGTACCAGTCGGTGCCGCGCATCGACAGGCGCGCGTGCCGGGTCGACGCGAAGTCGTCGTCCAGCACGAGCGTGGAGTCGTCGGCGCGGCCGATCAGGATCGGCCGCCCGTCCAGGGAGATGCGGGTGCCCGCCAGCGCGCCGTGGGTGACGACGAGCTGCCGGGCAGCCTTGTTGCCGCGGACGTCTTTCTTGACGGCGCTCCTGCCGAACTTCGGCGTCGGGACGCGCAGCCCCGACGCCGCGTACAGGTCGGAGCGGACCACACGAAGGGCAGCCAACACGAACAACCAGAGCAGGATGAGGAAACCCGCTCTGGTCAGCTGCATCACCAGCTCTGGCACCGGTTGTAACCGCTCCTGACTTGAGTGCCGTCACGCCACGCCGACTCGACCACCCACAACACCGACCCGGGTCAGCCCGCGGTGCGGAAGACCAGCGACGAGTGCCCGATGCGGACGACGTCGCCTTCCGCGAGCTGCCAAGTCTGCACTGGTGTGCCGTTCACCGTGGTGCCGTTTGTCGAACCGAGATCAGCGAGCATCGCACTGTGCCCGTCCCAGGTGATCTCCAGGTGCCTCCTGGAGACGCCGGTGTCCGGGAGCCGGAAGTCGGCCTCCTGGCCGCGGCCGACCACGTTGCCGCCCTGCTTGAGGTTGTAGGTGCGGTTGGAGCCGTCGTCCAGGTGCAGGGTGGCGGTCAGCTGGCGCGGGCCCGACTGGACCGCCGGCGGGGCGTAGCCCTGCGACGGGTCGGCGTAGCCGGGCTGCTGGCCGTAGCCCTGGTCGTAGCCCTGCTGGCCGTAGCCGGGCTGCTGGGCGTAGCCCTGGTCGTAGCCCTGCTGCTGCTGGCCGTAACCCTGGTCGTAGCCCTGCTGGCCGTAGCCCTGGTCGTACCCGGGCTGCTGCTGCCCGTAGCCCTGGTCGTACCCGGGCTGCTGGCCGTAGCCCGGGTCGTAGCCGGGCTGGCCGTAGCCGGGCTGCTGCTGGCCGTAACCCTGGTCGTAGCCGGGTTGCTGCCCGTAGCCCTGCTGCTGCTGGTCGTAGCCGGGCTGCTGCTGGGCGTAACCCTGGTCGTAGCCCTGCTGCTGGCCGTAGCCGCCCTGGGCGTAGGGGTCGTAGCCGGGCTGGCCCTGTCCTTGTCCGTAGCCGGGAGGCTGGCTCATGGAAGCGTCTCCAGAAGTGCGAGGTGGTGCTGACCGTCGGCTGGCAACTTTCACGTCGGGGTCGACGGACGAGCTGGTTCGGAACTGTCCCGTGTGCAGCGCGTCGGAGCGCTCCAGGGAGACTACGACGTCACCATAGGTGTCCCATCCGCTCTCCTCGAGGTGCTCCCGGACGGAGTCCCCCAGGAGTTGCGTGATGCGTAGTTCATCCTGGCCGTCCCCGGCAAGCCGATCGTGGTCCTGCGGGCCCAGCAGGACCTTGAAGTGGTTCGGGGCGAGCAACCGGCCACCCGCCAACTCGCGGATGTTGCCCTCCGCCTCCCGCTGGAGCGCCTGCGCGACCTCCTGCGGGACGACGTTGCCGCCGAACACCCTGGCGAAGGTGTTGCCGACGATGCCTTCGAGACGGCGCTCGAAGCGCTGTACGAGGCCCACGGCAACCCTCCGACTCGGTCGACTTCTGCTACCGATCGTATCCGGGGCGACGTGCCGGTACACGGGCCAATTGGTAACCCGGCCGGGGGCCGTGCTAGTGTTCTCCACGTCGCTCCGGGCGAGTGGCGGAATGGCAGACGCGCACGGTTCAGGTCCGTGTGTCCGAAAGGACGTGGGGGTTCAACTCCCCCCTCGCCCACCATACGGGGAAGTCCCACCCACTGCATGTGGGTGGGACTTCCCCGTTTTTTCGCGCGCACCTTCCGGTGATCTTTTCTGCCCACCGTGATCACGTGATCTCAGTCACCCGACCGGGTGCCGCCGTTCGTGGCGGCACCGCGGACGGTCGGTCGTTCTGGTGCGGCGAGCGGTCGCCGATGCGGTCTCCGGTCCGGGTCCGGGGCCCTCCCGGCGGGGTATTCCAGGCGGGGCGGGCACACCCTGAGCACGACTTCGGGGCCACCCCGACGACCGGGGTCACCCAGACGGCAGCACCGCCGGACCGAAGTCGTCCGCCGGGCGTTCGACCGGTTACCGACCGCTCGACGCCGTCGATCGCAGGAGCGGCTCCGAGGCGGTTGGCACCTGGTACGCCTTATCCAGAGCACGAGTCGAAACGCGGCGGACGCACCGCCGTGGTTTGCCGAGGAGGCCCTGGCGTGAGCAGCACACCAGCACGGATCGCGGACACCGACGACACCAGGGCGCTGTCGGCGACCGCGATCCCCGTTCCCGAACTGCCCGGTTCCGCGGAGGAACTGGCCGCCGCGGCGGCGGTCCGCCTCGGCTGGCACGGCGTGGTGCTGCCCGAGATGGTGCTGATGGGCCGGCGGGTGGTCGTGGTCGCGGAGCTCCTGGCCGACGCGCACGCCGAGCGGCTGTGCCTGGGCGCGGCCCCCGAGCCGGACCGCACGACGGTGTCCACGTGGGTGTGGCCGGAGATGGACGGCCGGGTGCCGCCCACCGCGGTGCGGATCGTCGGCGTGCTGGCCGTCGCCCGCCACTGGCGGACCGCGCTGGCCTCCGCGGTGCCGTTCGCCCGCTTCGGCAACGCCGCCGCCGTGCTGCCGTCCTCGGTGGCGTTCACGCACGACTACCTGGCCAACTGCCTGCCCCGGGTCCGCCGCTACGGCGTCTCGGTGCTGCTGGCCGACGACGAGCTGAACCTGACCACGGACGTGGCCGGCCGCAACGAGACCGTGCCGGTCGAGGACACCGCCACCACCCGTTGGGTGAATGAACTGGTCTACGAGCGGGTGCTGGCCACCGCGTCCTGATCTACCGTCGCGGTATGCGTCTGGTGATCGCGGGTGGGCACGGCAAGATCGCGTTGCTGGTGGAGCGGCTGGTGGCCGCGCGGGGCGACGGCGCCACGGCGCTGGTGCGCAACCCGGACCACTTCGCGGACGTCGAGGACGCGGGCGCGGTGCCCGTGCACTGCGACCTGGAGGCGGCGGACGCCGCTTCGGTCGCGGAGCACCTTGCCGGCGCGGACGCGGCGCTGTTCGCCGCGGGAGCCGGCGCGGGCAGCGGGACGGCGCGCAAGGACACCGTCGACCGGGGTGCGTCGGCCCTGTTCGCGCAGGCCGCGCAGCTGGCCGGGGTGCGGCGGTTCGTGCAGGTCAGCAGCACCGGCATCGGCCGGACCACGGGTGACGAGGCGTTCGACGCCTACCTGCGCGCCAAGGGCGCGGCGGAGGAGGACCTGCGCGAGCGGGACCTGGACTGGACGATCCTGCGGCCGGGCCGGCTGACCGACGACGAGCCGACCGGCCTCGTGGAGGTCGTGGAGGCCCCCGCGACGGTGCGGGGTTCCGTACCGCGCGGCGACGTGGCGGCGGTCGTGCTGGCCCTGCTGGACCGGCCGGGCACGGTCCGCCGGACCTACGAGCTGATCTCCGGTGACACCCCGGTCGCCGAGGCGTTCTGAGCCGGTCCCGGCTCGCCCCAGCCGGCTTTCCCGAGCACGCGGTCGAGGTGGTCGTTGGCGAACTTGCCGGCCGGGTCGACCTCGTCGCGGACCCGGAGGAAGTCGTCGAAGCGCGGGTAGCGGTCGCGCAGGTCGGTCGCGGTGAGGCTGTGCAGCTTGCCCCAGTGCGGCCGACCGCCGACCGCGCCCGCGATCCGCTCGAACGCGTCGAAGTACCGCCTGTGCGGCATCCCGAGGTACTGGTGCACGGCGACGTAGGCGGTGTCGCGGCCGTGGGCGGTGGACAGCCAGATGTCGTCGCCCCGCGCGACCCGCACCTCCACGGGCACGATCACGCCGTGGTCGAGCCGGTCGACCGCGGTCCGCAGCTCGCGCAGCACGTCGTGCAGCGCGGCCCGGGGCACGGCGTACTCGGTCTCCACGAACCTGACCCGGCGGGGCGTGGTGAACACGCGGTGGGACGCGTCGCGGTAGACGCGTTCGGAGACCAGCGACCCGCACACCCGGTTGAGCGCCCTGGTGGTGCCCGGCACGGCCCTGGCCAGCCGGCAGACCAGGCCGAACGCGCCGTTCTCCATCACCTCGTACTCGTAGAACCGGCGCGCCGCGGACAGCGGAGCGGCCGGTTCGTCGACCCGGTTGTTGCGCTTGAGGATCACCCGGTCGGAGTGCGGGAACCAGTGGAACTCCACGTGGTCCTCGACGGCGGTGAGGTGGTCGAACTCCTCCAGCACGGCGTCGAGCCGGCCGGGCGCCTCGCGGGCGTGCAGCACGAACGCGGGCACGCACCGCAGGGTGACGGTGCTGATCACGCCGAGCGCGCCGAGGCCGATCCGGGCCGCCTGGAACAGGTCGGGCCGCTCCTCCGCCGAGCAGCGGACGACCGAGCCGTCGGCGAGCACCAGCTCCAGCGCCTCGACCTGGGTGGCCAGGCCGCCCAGCCGCGCGCCGGTGCCGTGGGTGCCGGTGGAGACGGCGCCGGCGACGGTCTGCGCGTCGATGTCGCCGAGGTTGGCCAGGGCCAGGCCGAGCACGTCGAGCAGGGCGTTGAGCTGGCGCAGCGTCGTGCCGGAGCGGACCGTGACGAGGGTGTCGTCGACGTCGACGACACCGGTCCAGGCGTCGAGGTCGATCGCGGTGCCGGGGGCGACGGCGATGGGCGTGAACGAGTGCCCGCTGCCGCGCGGGCGCACGGCGGAGGAGCCGACGACGGCCGCAACCAGCTCGTCGACGCTCGCCGGGTGCTCCACCCGGTGCGGGTTCGCGGACGCGGTGCGCGCCCAGTTCGTCCACGAGGACCCCATGCCCACCTCCGGTGTGACGCGTTCCACGCACCGTAGGTGAAAGGAATTCACCTTTCAAGTACGGTGAGGACCATGCAGCCCCGCACGCGCCTCGACGCCGCGACGAAGGAGTTCGACCCTCCGTTCGCGATCGTCGACCTGGACGCCTTCGACGGCAACGCGGACGACCTCGTCCGCCGCGCCGGGGGGCGCCCGATCCGGGTGGCCAGCAAGTCCGTGCGGGTCCGCGCGCTGCTGGAGCGCGTCCTCGCCCGGCCCGGGTACGCCGGGGTCATGTGCTACTCGCTGGCCGAGGCGCTGTGGCTGTCCTCCGTCGACCTGTCCGAGGACCTGCTGGTCGCGTACCCGACCGTCGACCACGGCGCGCTGCGGGCGCTGGCCGCCGACGAGGTCGCGCGCCGCCGCGTCACGATCGTGGTCGACTCGACCGACCACCTCGACCTGGTGCGCGCGGCGCTGGGGGAGGACCACCCCGAGATCCGGGTGTGCCTGGAGCTGGACGTGTCGTGGCGACCGCTGCCCGGCCTGCACGTCGGGCCGCGCCGCTCCCCGGTGCACACCCCGCGCCAGGCCCGCGCCCTCGCCGAGGCGATCGTCCGCCGGCCGGGGTTCCGGCTGGTCGGCGTGATGGCGTACGAGGGGCAGATCGCGGGCCTGGGCGACCAGCCGCCCGGCAGGCCGCTGCGCGGCGCGGTGCTGCGCTGGATGCAGAAGCGCTCGGCCGCCGAGCTGGTCGAACGCCGCTCCGCCGCCGTGCACGCCGTGCGGCGGGTCGCCGAGCTGGAGTTCGTCAACGGCGGCGGCACCGGCAGCCTGGAGGTCACCGGCGCCGACCCGTCCGTCACCGAGCTGGCCGCGGGGTCCGGCCTCGTCGGGCCCACCCTGTTCGACGGCTACCGCGGCTTCCGGCCCCGGCCCGCCGTGCTGTTCGCGCTGCCCGTCGTGCGCCGGCCCGCGCGCGACGTGGCCACGCTGTTCGCCGGCGGCTACATCGCCTCCGGCACCGCGACCCCCGACCGCCGGCCCTCGCCGTACCTGCCCGCGGGCCTGGAGCTGCTGCCGCTGGAGGGCGCGGGCGAGGTGCAGACGCCCGTCGCCGGGCGGGCCGCCGACTCGTTGCGCCTGGGCGACCGGGTGTGGCTGCGGCACGCCAAGGCCGGGGAGCTCGCCGAGCGGTTCACGCACTACCACGTGGTGCGCGGCGACGTCGTGGAGCGGACCGTGCCGACGTACCGCGGCGAGGGCCGGTCGTTCGGTTAGGGCGGGTCAGTCGGGCAGCCGGGTGGACAGGTAGCCCCGGACCATCGCCTTGGCCTCGTCCAGGATCTTCTGGTCGCCCGCGGCGTCGCGGCGGAACGCGAGGTTGAGCACGCCGTCGGCCGCCTCCACCGCGATGGATATCGGCAGCTGGATGTCGTCGAGCGGGATGTCGAACTTCTCCGCGATCATCTCCGAGATCCGGTCGGAGATGACCGTGTTGTTGTCGCGCCGGTCGTCGAGTAGGCGCAGGTCGACGACGTCGCCGAAGTGCAGCTTCGAGAACGCGGGCACCTCGCGGTGCATCGAGACGTAGACGTCGAAGATCGTGTCGACCGCGTCCCACCAGTGCTCCAGCGCCGTGGACGTGAAGCGGCCGTCCACGGTCTGGATGAACTTCTCCAGGTTGCGCAGGGTCAGCGCCTGCACCACGGCCCGCTTGTCCGGGAAGAACTGGTAGAGCGACCCGACCGCCACGCCCGCCCGTTCGGCGATGAGCGTGGTGGTGACCCCGTCGTAGCCGACCTCCTCGATGAGCTGGGCGCAGGCTTCGAGCATCCGCTCGACGCGCTTGGCGCTGCGCTGCTGCACCGGCTGCCGGCGCAGTGGGGTCGTACTGGTCACGGTGACTCCTGCGGCGATGGACTGCGGGATTCCATAGTGCCCGGTCGCGGCCGTCCCCACTTCACTTCACCGCGCAACACGCCTACGATCCGAATCACTTTCATGTTCTGGGAGGCGCCCGTGACCCTGCCCGACCACTTCCTCTGGGGCGTCTCCACCTCGGCCTTCCAGATCGAGGGCGCCTTCACGGCGGCCGGCCGGCAGCCCTCCTCGTGGGACGACTTTCCCGCGTTCGGGGGACACGACGCCTCCGTCGCCTGCGACCACTACCACCGCTACCGCGAGGACGTCGCCCTCGTGCGGGACCTCGGCGTCGGCGCCTACCGGTTCTCCGTCTCGTGGCCGCGCGTGCTCGCCGGCGACCTCGCGTTCTACGACCGGCTCGTCGACGAGCTGCTCGACGCCGGCATCGCGCCCGTCGCGACGCTGTACCACTGGGACACCCCGCGCGCGGTCGAGGACGCCGGCGGCTGGCTGGAGCGCGACACCGCCCACCGCTTCGCCGACCACGCCGCGCGGGTCGCCGACCACCTCGCCGACCGCGTCGCGCTGTGGGTGCCGGTCAACGAACCCGCCATGGTCACCCTCCTGGGCTACGCCACCGGGCAGCACGCGCCCGGCAAGGCGCTGCTGTTCGACGCCCTGCCCACCGCCCACCACCTCAACCTCGGCCACGGCCTCGCCGTCCAGGCGCTCCGCGCGGCCGGCGCCCGCGCCGTCGGCACCGCCAACAACCACACCCCCGCGCAGCCGGCGTCCCCGGCGGACGCCGACGCCGACGCCGCCTCCGCGTACTCCGACCTGCACAACTGGCTCTACGCCGACCCCGTGCTGGCCGGCCGCTACCCCGACTCCCTGGCCGACCGGCTGCCCGTGCGCGACGGCGACCTGGACGTCATCTCCGCCCCGCTCGACTTCTACGGCGTCAACTACTACAACCCGACCCGGCTGCGCGCCCCGTCCGGGGAGAACCCGCTGCCCTTCGAGCTGGTCGACATCGACGAGCACCCCAGGACCGGGTTCGGCTGGCCCGTCGTCCCCTCGGGGCTGACCGGGATGATCTCCCAGCTGAGGGACCGCTTCGTCGACCTGCCGCCCGTCTACGTGACGGAGAACGGGTGCAGCTACCCCCACGCCACCGAGGACACCGACCGCATCGCCTACCTCGACGCGCACGTCGACGCCGCCCTCGCCGCCGGCGTCCGCGGCTACTTCGTGTGGTCGCTGCTCGACAACTTCGAGTGGGACTCGGGCTACTCGCAGCGCTTCGGCCTCGTCCACGTCGACTACGGGACCCAGCGGCGCACGCCCCGCGCGTCCTACCGCTGGTACCGCGACCGGATCGCCCGGACCACCTCGTGAAGCCCGTCCCCGTCGACGCCCTCGCCGAACCCGTCGTCCCCGTCCGCCGGTCGTGGACCGCGCTGCTGTTCCTGGCCAACCTCGGCCTGTGGCTCGCGATCTACGCGCCCGTCCAGGTGCTGCTGCCCCGCCAGGCCGAACTGCTCGACGCCACCGCCAAGGAAGCCGTGTTCGGCCTGGTCATGGGCGTCGGGGCGCTCGCGGCGCTGATCGCCAACCCGCTCATCGGGCTGGCGTCGGACCGCACCACGTCCCGCTTCGGCAGGCGCCACCCGTGGACCCTCGCGGGCGCGCTCCTCGGCGCGGCCGGCCTCGTCGTCCTCGCGACGGCCGGTTCGGTGGCCGCCGTCGTCGTCGGCTGGTGCCTCGTCCAGGCCGGGCTCAACGGGATGCTCGCGTCCCTCACCTCCGCCGTGCCCGACCGCGTGCCGGTGCGGCAGCGCGCCAAGGTCGGCGGCCTCGTCGGCATCTCCCAGATGCTCGGCACGGTCCTCGGCGCGGTCGTCGTCACCGTCCTCGTCACCGGGCTCACCGCCGGCTACCTGGCGTGCGCGCTCGTCGTCGTCCTCGGCGCGCTCGCCTTCGTCGCGACCACCCCCGACGCCCGCCTGCCGAAGACCGCCCGCCCCGCCCTGCGCGTCCGCGAGCTGTGGGTCTCCCCGCGCCGCCACCCCGACTTCGCGTGGGCCTGGGCCGCCCACTTCACGATCAACCTGGGCAACGCCTTCGGCACCCTCTACCTGCTCTACTTCCTCGGGGACGTCGTCCACCACCCGTCCCCCGAAGACGGCCTCCTGGTCCTGATGCTGCTCTACGGCGCCGCCCTCGCGGCCGGGGCGCTCGTCGTCGGCGCCCACTCCGACCGCACCGGCCGCCGCCGCCCGTACGTCCTGCTGTCCGCCGTCGTCATGGCCTTCGCCGCCCTCCTCCTGGCCGCCTGGCCCACCTGGGCGTCCGCGCTGGTCGCCGCACCCCTCCTCGGCGTCGGCTTCGGCGCGTACTGGGCCGTGGCGCTGGCCCTGCTCACCCAGGTCCTCCCGGCCGCCGCCGACCGCGCCAAGGACCTCGGCGTGCTGAACGTCGCCAACTCCCTGCCCCAGGTCGTCGCCCCGTTCCTGACGACCGGCATCCTCACCTCACTGGGCGGCTACCGGGGCCTGTTCGCCACGTCCGCGGTGGCCACCCTGTGCGCCGCAGCCTGCATCGCCAGGGTCCGCTCGGTCCCGTGAAGCACCATCGGAGTCGTCGTTGAGACTGCAGGACAAGATCGTCGTGGTGACCGGCGCGTCCCAGGGCATCGGTGCCGCCACCGCCCGCGACCTCGCGTCACGGGGCGCGGTGGTGGTGCTGGTCGCCCGTGACGCGGCAGCACTGGACGAGCACGTGACCGCGATCGGGCGAGCCGGCGGGCGGGCCACCGCCGTGCCCGCGGACCTGGCGGACCCGGCGCAGGTGACCGCCCTGGCGGCCCGCGTGCGGGACCGGTTCGGGGCGCCCGACGTCCTCGTCAACAACGCCGGCGCCGGCCGCTGGCTGTTCCTGGACGAGACGCCGGTCGACGAGCTGACCGCCATGATCGCCCTGCCGTTCACCGCGGCGCTGCACGTGACCAGGGCGTTCCTGCCGGGCATGAGGGCCAGGCCGCAGGCGAGGGTCGTCGTGGTCAACTCCCCGGTCTCCCGCCTGCCGATCCCCGGCGCCACCGCCTACGCCGCCTCCCGCTACGCCCTGCGCGGCCTGGTGGCGGCCCTGCGCCTGGACCTGCGGGGGACCGGCGTGGGCGTGACCGAGGTGATCCCGGGCAAGGTCAGCAGCCGGTACTTCGCCAACAACCCGGGTGCGGAGGAGCGGATCCCCGCCATCGCGCGCCTGATCCCCACGGTGAGCCCGGAGCAGGTGGCGGTGAGGATCGCTCGGGCGGTGGAGCACGACCACCGGACAGCCGTCTTCCCGTGGCAGCTGAGGGCCTTCGACGTGCTGGGGCGCCTCGCGCCGGGGTTGACCGGCTACCTGACCTGGAGAACCGGCACCCACCGCTGAAACGTCGCCCGCCCCGCTGGTCCGGGGGGCGGGTCGTGGGCCGTCGACGACCGTCCGCCGATCCTGGCAGGTCATCCACCGCATCGGTGTGCGGTACGGGAACGCTTGCCGGCGCTGTGACGGGCTCGTGACAGGAAAGTGCTGGTCACGAGCCTGTGGGGGAGGGTCTGGCGGGCCTGGTCGTGGCCGGTGGTCCACGGGTGATCGGTGCCGCTGGTCGGTGCCGCGGCCCCCACGTGGAAACGGCCCCGGTGTCCGCGCGGGAGGGGCGGACACCGGGGCCGACGTGGTGCCCGCGGACCGGTGCCGGTCGGGGAGGGAAGGTGTGCACAACACCGGCCCGCGGATGTCTGGGTGTTCAGTTGGTGGACGATCCTTCGTGCCGTCCCTGCCGGGCCGCTGGCACGCGGTCCGGCAGGGACGTGGTCTAGCCGGCCGGCGATCCGTTCGTCGCGGTCGGGGGTTCGCACGTCCCGGACCGCCGGCCAGTAGGCGGGTGTTCGACCTGGTCGCGTCGGGGGAACGACAGGTCGAAACCGCCCGTTAGTGGGCTCGAGCCACGACTCCTCGGCGGGACCTGGTGACAGGAGGGGTCACCGGCGCCGATCGGAGGTGGCGAGCCGGGCGCGGGGCCAAACCGCCCGCGACCAGGTGTTCGTACGCGGCGCGCCACACCGAGCACGGGCTCTTCTGCTGCCGCCACCGTCCGGAGCACTCGGGGCAGTTGCCCTTCTCGTCCGGTTCGTGCGCGGCGAGCAGCGCCCGCCAGCCCTCGGTCAACCGAGGGAGCTCGGAACGTGCCACCGACAGGAGGGACGGGGCGTCGGCCTCGTTGGCCAGCTCGGTGAGCAGGTCCAGCCGTTCCCACACCGCGTTGCGAAGAACTTGTCCGAGGATCTCGTCCACCGAAACGTCACCGTCACCTTTCCGCCTGCTCGGCGGCTTCACGTAGCGCGGCCCTGAGCTGTACAAGTTGGTCGGCCGAGAGGACCGCCGTCTCACCCGGCGGACCGACCAGGACCACGCGGCCCCGGTCGACCAGCACGGTGAGGCAGCGCTCCCGGTCGACCACGTCGCTGCAGCGGATCCGCCACCAGCGACGTTGCCCGGTCGTGCCGCGCCATCCCGGGTCGAGGTCGGTCGACCCCTGGACGGACACCGGAGCCGGAGCGGCGACAGCGGTACCCGCGACGACCGCGCCACCGGGGGTGGTCACCGCCCGTTCGATCAGGTCCACTGCCGTGTCCTCTCCGTGCTCACTCGCTTACCGGAACCCAGATTGCGATGATTCAACCCGGATCGGGATGTCACAGCGTTGGCCGGTATGCGTCCTACGTTAAGCGGTCACCGGAGTTCGGCAGGGCCGATCAGCCTCGCCGATCGGTACTTCTCGCAGTCGGGGGAGTGCCCCTACTCTGCCGTTGACGCCCAAGGGACTGTGAGGGGGCGCAATTGAACACCATCGGTTCGCACAGTTCTCCTGTTGCACCAGAGGTCTGGGACCAGCAGGAGATGCGTGACGCGCTGGCGCGTCGCGAGATCAGCGCGGTGTACCGGCTGCTGCGACGGCACGGCGTGTCGCAGCGCCAGATCGCGGCGTTGACGGGCCAGTCGCAGTCCGAAGTGTCGGAGATCCTCAAGGGGCGTCAGGTCATGGCCTACGACGTCCTCGCGCGGATCGCCGCCGGCTTGGGTGTCCCGAGGGGATACATGGGCCTCGCCTACGACGAGGCCACGGCAGTGCGGGTGGCCGCCACATCGGAGGCACCCCATTCTGAGGAGGACGAGTCGGTGAAGCGAAGGAAGTTCCTCGCGCACGCCGCCGCCATCACCGTCGGCGCGGCCGTGTTCGGTACGGACTCCGGGTCTTGGGCTTCGTCGCCCGCGCAGACTCCGGCTCCCGGCCGCATCGGCATGACCGACGTCCGGCAGGTCGAGGCCGCCACCCGCGCCCTGCGCACCCTGGACTACCAGTACGGCGGCGGCTCGTGCCGCGACGCCGTCGTCGCGCAGCTGTCGTGGGGGCAGCAGATGCTCGGCGCCAACGCCACCGACCTGGTCAAGGAGCGCCTCTACGTCGCCCTGGCCGACCTGCACAACCTCGCCGGCTGGACCTCCTTCGACACCGGCCTGTACGACTCCGCCCGCAACCACTTCGGCCAGGCGCTCGGCCTCGCGAAGCAGGGCCGCAAGGAGGAGCTGGTCGCGAACATCCTGTACCGGATGGGGCGCGTCTACCTGCACCAGGACGCGCCGGACGACGCGTTGAAGGTGTTCCAGCTGGGCCAGCTGGCCGCGCAGAACTCGGGTTCCGAGCTGGCGGTGGGCATCCTGTGCGCCAACGAGGCGTGGGCCTACGCGAAGATGGGGTCCGACACGCAGGCGCTGAAGCTGCTCGGCCGGGCCCGTGACGAGTTCGCCCGCGCGAACGTCGGCGACGCCCCGGCGTGGGCGAAGTTCTTCGACGCGAACGACCTGTCGGCGATGATCGGCACGGTGCACACCGAGCTGGCGCAGACGGTGGACGTGAAGTACACGCGCACCGCCGTGCCCGCGCTGACGAAGGCGATCAACGGGTTCGGCGAGGACATGAGCCGCAGCCGCTCGTTCAACCTGACGTCGCTGTCGATCAACCACCTGCTCGACGGCGACATCGACCACGGCGCCCGCATGGGCCGCCAGGCGATCGAGCTGTCCGAGGGCCTCAAGTCGGTCCGCACGAAGGACCGGATGATCCCGCTCCAGAAGGAGGCGGAGAAGCGCCGCAACAACCCGGACGCGCGTGAGCTGGCCGAACGGGTGGCGAAGTTCACCGGCTCCGACAGCGCGGCTTGATCACCGACGGCCTCCTGGACGGCCGGTTCACGCCCGAGGCGCTGACCGGTGTGCTGGAGCGGCTGTGCGCGCGGCTCGGCCTGGACGGCCGGGGCGCGCGCCTCGTGAAGTTCACCGGCAACGCCGTGTTCGACCTGCCCGCCGACCGCGTGGTGGTCCGCATCGTGGGGTCGATGAACCTGCGCCACCGGGCGGGCAAGGTGGTCCGGGTCGCGCGGTGGCTCGCCGCGCACGACGTGCCCGCGGTGCGGCTCGTGGAGGACTTCCCCCAGCCGCTGGCCGTGGGCGAGCACCTGGCCACGGTGTGGCACGCGGTGCCGTCGGGCGGGCGTCCCGTCGACGGCCACGACCTCGGCCGGGTGCTGCGGCAGGTGCACGCGCTGCCCGCGCCGGACTTCGAGCTGCCGCGCTGGGCGCCGCTGGACGACGTGCGGCGGCGGATCGCGGACGCCGAGGAGCTGGCCGACCCCGACCGCCGGTTCCTGGAGGAGCGGATCGCGGACCTGGCGGAGCGCCTGGCCGGGTTGCGCACGGTGCTGCCGCAGGGCGTGGTGCACGGCGACGCGCACCTCGGCAACCTGATCCCGAGCCCGGCGGGTCCGGTGATCTGCGACTTCGACTCCACCAGCACCGGACCCCGCGAGTGGGACCTGAGCACGCTGCCGGTGGGCGTCGCCCGGTTCGGCCACCCCGTCCGCTGGCACCGCCAGCTGGCCCGCGAGTACGGCTTCGACGTCGTGACCTGGCCCGGGTTCCCGGTGCTGCGCGAGGTCAGGGAGCTGAAGCTGACCACGAGCGTGCTGCCGATCGTGCGCAGCCACCCCGACGTGGGCGCGGAACTGCACCGCCGGCTGAACGCCCTGCGCGCCGGCGACACGACGACGCCGTGGAGCCCCTACCGCTGAACGCGGCCCCGTGGGAGAACGAACCGGTAACGCCCGGGCCGCGTCGCGCGAATGACGCATCGACGGGGATGCGCGTGACGGGGTCGGCGAGGTGCAGCGTGGTCGTGGATCTGCTCGGGGCGAAGCGCAGGCGCACGAGGCGGGCGCTCCAGTCCGCGAAGATGCTCGACGAGGTCGTCGACACCCAGCTGCCGCTGCTGGCGTCGTTCGACGAGCAGCGGCGCCGCCGGTCCGCCGACCACCTCGCCGAGCTGGTGAAGCTCGCCCAGGACTACCGCTACTTCGCCAACGGCTGGATCGACGCGCGCGAGCTGGAGCGCCGGGGCAGGTCCGCCGTGTCCGCCCTGACCCACCTGCGCGAGACCCGCTCGTCCCGCGTGGTCAGCGACTAGGACCGGTCAGCGCTTGGGCCGCCAGGCGCCGTTCGCCCACGCGTCCTCGGCGTACGCGCGGAACGACTTGGGCGGGCGCCCCGCGACCCGCTCCACGGCGTCGGTCACGTCCGACTCGCCCCACGCGTCCCACGCCGCGACCTGCGCCTCGGCCACCTCGGGCGGCACGACGGCCCGGTAGTCGTCGGCCGTGCCGCGGAACGCGACCCGCCGCCCGCTGACCCGCCCGATCTCCTCCAGGGCGGCCGGGAACGACAACGCCTCCGGCCCGGTCACCTCGTAGGTGCGCCCCGCGTGCCCGTCCTCCACGAGCGCCGCCGCGGCCACCGCCGCGATGTCCCCGGCGTCGACGAACGCCACCCGCCGCTCGCCGAAGGGCAGCACCAGCTCGCCCGCCACCACCGACTCGCGGAAGAACCCCTCGTCGAAGTTCTGGTCGAACCAGTCGGGCCGCACCGCGGTCCAGTCGACCCCGGACGAGGCGACCAGCTGTTCGGCGGCCAGCAGCCGCTCGTCGCGCATCTCCTCGATCGCCCGGCTGGACAGCAGCACGAACCGCCGCACGCCCCGGTTGACCGCCTCCAGCACGAAGTCGGGGTCGACGGGCAGCTCGTGCGGCGCCATCAGGTACACCCGTTCGACGCCGGTCAGCGCGTGCGCCCAGGTGACCCGGTCGCCCCAGTCGAACGGCACCTCGCCGCGCCGCGACGCGCGCCTGACGTCGTGACCGGCCGCGTCGAGCAGGTCGGCCACCCGGCTGCCGGTCGTGCCGGTGGCGCCCAGTACGAGGATCGGTTTCCCAGCCATGCCCCCGACCTCACCACAGACCCCCGACAGTCGCGCGTCGCACCTGGTCGCACGGGGTGCGGGGCAGGCGGGCGTCAGGCCACCGGGGCGCGGGACAGCACGACGGCCAGGCCGAACGCCACCCCCATGACGGCCAGCTCCACCGCCGCCCACCCCACCAGCGCCGTGGTCCTGTGCTGCGCGACGTGCGGCAGCAGCCGCCACCGGATGTTCGCCCCCAGCAGCCCCAGCGCCACCGCGCACACCGCCTTGCCGAGCAGCACCAGGCCGTACGAGGTGGTGACCAGCGAACCCGGCAGGCTGATCACCGGGTTCAGGGCCAGCTCCAGCACGCCGTTGAACAGCCCGGTCACCGTGACCAGCGCCAACGCGATCGTGGCCAGCTTCGAGAACTTCGGCAGCGCCTCCGCCAGCAGCCCCCGCCGGTGGGCGACCAGCACCACCAGGGCCGCCAGCCCGCCCGTCCACGCCGCCGCGCCCAGCACGTGCAGCTCCATCGAGATCATGGAGTAGTCGTGGTACTTCCAGTTCGACGCGTGCCCCGTCACCGGCAGCGGCAGGAGGCCGAACATGGAGATCAGGATGCGCAGCTCGGCCGGCACCGACTCGCCGCGCCGCACGGCCAGCACGCCGATCACGACGTAGACCGAGGCGCACACGGCGCTGAACAGCAGTCCCTGGCCCGCGCCGACCCGCTGGACGTAGTCCACGACCATCGGCATGGTCAGCTCGGCGTCCGGCCTGGTCTCGTAGGCCCTGATCACGATCGACAGCAGCGCCGTGAGCGCCCACACCGCCGCCGCCACGACGGCCGCCGGTCGGGCCACGCGCAGCACCGGCTCGGTCATCGCGGGACGGGTGAAGCCGAGCAGCTTCGGCAGCAGCGACAGGCCGACGACGACCGTCGCGGCCAGGTCGAGCAGGGTGCGGACGAGCGGGTGGCCGACGCGGACCACCACCCCCGGCTCGGCCACGCCGACCACCTCGGGGGTGGTGGACAGGCCGAAGCCCAGCAGGACGCCGACGGCGCCGCCCGCGAGCAGGCCGCCGGCGACCCAGTACCGGTTCGCGGGGGTGGTGGTCCGGTCCGCGGTCATCGCCCGGCGTTCCCCTTCGGCGCGCCGCCGCGCAGCGCGAGGAACACGCCGCCGCCCAGCAGCACGACGGCCGCCGCGATCCACACCCAGAGCGGCACGCCCCCGTCACCGTCCGGCGAGGACGCCGAACCCGCGGTGCCGGAGGACGTGACGGGCGCGGGGGTGCCGTCGCCCGCCACCGAGGTGGTGAACTTGAGCGACCCGGTCACCGGGTGGCCGTCCGCCGACAGGACGCGGTAGCCGACCGCGTACTCCGCGGCCGGCCCCAGCGGGCGCACCGCGAAGGTGACGCTGTTGTTCTTGACCGTCGGCTCGCCCTCCGCCTCCCAGCGCGTGCCCTCCGGGCCGGTGACGGTGACCGTGTTGAACTTCTCCCCGGCCTGCACCGGCTGGTCGAAGGTCAGCGTGATCGCCGTCGGCCCGGACCCCAGCCGCGCCCCGTCCTTCGGGTCGCTGCTGACCAGCACGTTGTGCGCGGACGCGGGAACGGCCGTGCCGAGCACGACGAGACCCGCGACCAGGCCGGTCAGCAGCAGCGAGACGACGCGCCTCATGCGGTCGGCTTGCCCGCTCGACGGGACCGCAGCACGGCTCCCGCACCCAACCCGAGGCCGAGCGCGCCGACCGCGAGCCCGGCGCCGCCCAGCCAGCGGGCGGTGTCGTCGGTCGCCGCGGCGGCCGTCGTGCCGTGCGGGTCCGCCGACGCCGTGGCGACCGCGGCCCCGTGGGCGTCGCCGTCCGCCTTGACGAGGTTCAGCACGGGCGCGGGGCGCTCCGGCTCGTCACCGCCCTCGGCGGGCGGCGGGGCGTTCCAGTCCACGACCTCGCCGCTGTCGTAGGTCTGCTTGGTGGGCAGCAGCAGCTGCTCGGTGTTGTCCGGCAGCGGGCCGATGGACAGGTCGAACTCGTTGAACTGGCCGGGCTCGACGCGGGTGCCCGGGTCGGCGGTCCACGTGACGGTGCGGACGGCCTCGGTCACCTCGCGGCCGTGGCTGGTGACCGGGGTGGCCAGCTTCTCCTTGACCGCCTCGGCCTTCCAGCCGGGGACGGGCCTGGTGCTGACCGAGGCCAGCGGGTACTCGGCGGGCAGGGTCAGCTCCAGCTTGACCGTGCCCGCGTCGGGGCGCTCGTTCGGCACCCGCAGCGTGACCTTGGTGTAGCCGCCCTGCTTGGCGGGGGCGGGCGTGGACGCGGTGACGTGCGCGGACGCCAGGCCGGCCGTCCCGAGCACGAGGAAACCGGCGGTGGCCAGCACGGCGCCGCCCCGGGCGAGCGCGCGCACGCCGGATCGCTTGATCGACATGGAGTTGTTGCTCCTGGGTACCAGAGGGTTCTAGGGGACTCGGGTGATCAGGAGCGGGGGAGGACCGCGGCGGCCGTTCACGCGGCGCAGCAGCACGCCGACCAGCCGGTCCGGGGTTGACGACGGCACCGGGACGGCCACCGCGCCGACCGGCGCGGGCGGGGTGGGCGGCAGCGGCACGAGCCTGCGCGCGACCGCGCCCAGCGCGCCCAGCGCCGCGTCCGCCCTGGCCAGCAGCAGGCCGGTGAGCAGCGCGGCGACGACGTGCGCGGCGGTCATGGCGGTCGGGCTGAACCCGAGGCCGGGTCCGTCGGCGGTGTGGTGGCCGAGGCCGAGCAGCAGGTGCTGCCCCACCTGGGCGACGCCGAGCGTGGCCAGCACCGTCCACGGCCGCCGGCCGCGGTCGGCGAACGCGGTGCCCGCGAACGCGACGAGCAGCGTCAACGGCAGGGCCGGCGCGAACTCGGTGACCTCGCCGCCCGCCGCGCCGTGCGCGGTGACGGTGAGTGCCGACGAGGTGACGGCCAGCAACGCCGCCCGCGCGGAGCGGGTGGGAGCGGGCCGTCTGGTCACACGCAGAGCCTAGGAGGTCGGGTCACGCCGGCGGGAGCCCCCGTCCGAAGGGGCGTCGGTCCCGCCGCTCAGTCCCCCCGCACGCCGAGGCGCTTGAGCAGGTCGGCCTCCAGGGCGTCCAGGTCCGCGGCCACGGCGCGGTGGGCGGCGCGCCGGCGCGGGGACGGCATGCGCTCCGCCGCCCGCACGGCCGCCATCAGCTGGCCCAGCCGCCGCTCGGTCGCCTCCACGTACCCGCGCTCGGTGTCGCGCAGCTGGTCGAGGGCCTCGGTGAACCCGGCGACGCGGGCGTGCAGGCGGGCGCCGTGGCCCGAGTACCTGGTCAGCTCGTCCACCGGCACGCCGAGGCGCGACGCCCGGAAGTGGTCGTAGCGGTCGCTGAGGAGCGCGGCGGCCCGGACGGCGATCGGCGCCACCACCGGGATCAGCGCCGGCGCCAGCACCTTGGCCACGCCCACGAGGTTCTTCGCCCGGCTCGGGGTGAACCCCTTGCCCTTCGCACGCGCCACGGCGGCACCTCCTCACCGCAGACCCTAGAGCCGTTCGGGCAAAAGATCGACTCGACCACGCCGGGTCGCCCGGGTCGGTGAGGTTGCCGGGTCGGTGGGGTCGCCCGGGTCGGTGAGGTTGCCGGTACAAGCACACAACGCACGGCTTACGCTTCCGGGGTGACTTCCCAGGTGCAGCTCGACGCCGGTGTGGTCACTCGTTGCCGGCGGCGGGTGCACCTCGAACACGATCCGACCATGCGGGAGGCGCCCAAGCTCCCGCCCGACCCCACGGGCGTGCAGCGCAAGGCCGACGCGACCGACCACCGGCGCGTCGTCGCGACCGCGCTGGGCCGGGTCGTCGGCTCCGACCTGATGGAGATCCCGCAGGACGTGCCGAGCGCCGACCGGGAACGCGTCACCGCCGCCGCCATGCGGGCGGGGGTGCCGTTCATCTGGGGAGCGGCCCTGCCGCGCGACCCGCTGGGCGGGCGGCGCGGCGGCATCGACCTGCTCGTGAAGGAGAGCACCGGGTACGTGCCGGTGCTCGTCGTCCGGCACAAGGTGAGCGACCCCGGGCAGGGCGCGCGGACGTCGCCGCTGTCCTACCCGCTGCCCGGCGGCGCGCGCGTCGACCCGCTGCGCAAGGTCCGCCCGCAGCCCCGCGACCAGCTCCGCCTCGCGCACGCCCAGCGGCAGCTCCAGGCCGCCGGGTTCGCCGCGCGGGGCCGTGCGACGGGCGGTGTGGTCGGCATGGACGCCGACGTCGTCGTCTGGCACGACCTGGAGGCCCCGACCTGGCCGGGCGGGCGCACGGCGCTCGCCGAGTACGACTCGCGGTTCTCCGACCGGCTGGCCGTGGCGGCGGCCGCCGCGACCGGCGCGCAGCCGCTGGCCAGGCCGTCGCGGATCGTGGAGTGCCGCAGCTGCCCGTGGTGGCCGGTGTGCGAGGGCGACCTGAGGGAGGCCCGGGACGTGAGCCTCGTCGTGCGCGGCGAGGACGCCGTGGCGCTGCGCAAGGTCGGCGTGGTCACCGTGGACGACCTGGCCCGGCTCGACCCGGCCGAGCCGGTGACGCCGCTCGTCGGGATGCTGCACGCGGACGCCGTCGTGCTGGCCCGCGCCTGGCTGCGCGACCTGACCGTGGTGCGCCGCGTGCCGTCGATGGACGTGCCGCGCGCCGACGTCGAGGTCGACGTGGACATGGAGAGCTTCGGCGACCTCGGCGCGTACATGTGGGGCTGCCTGCTGTCCGGCGCGGACGTCGGCGAGGAGCCCGGCTACCGGGCGTTCGCCACCTGGGAGCCGCTGCCGTGCGACGACGAGGCCCGTTCGTTCGCCGAGTTCTGGGGCTGGCTCACCGGCGTGCGGCTGCGGGCCCGCGCGCGCGGCCTGACCTTCCGCGCCTACTGCTACAACGAGCTGGCCGAGAACCGGTGGCTGCTGGGGTCCGCCCAGCGGTTCAAGGGCAGGCCGGGCATCCCCACCGTCGCCCAGGTGCGCGAGTTCATCTCGTCCGACGCGTGGGTCGACCTGTTCGGCATCGTGCAGCAGCAGTTCCTGTGCGCCCACGGCAAGGGCCTGAAGACGATCGCCCCGGTCGCGGGGTTCCGGTGGCGCGACCCGGAGGCCGGCGGCGAGAACTCGATGCGCTGGTACCGCGACGCGGTCGGCGTGGACGGCCAGACCCCCGACCCGGACCAGGCCCGCAGGCTGCTGGAGTACAACGAGGACGACGTCCGCGCCACCCACGCCCTGCGCGCCTGGATGACGTCGGACGCGATGGACGACCTCCCCTTCGCCGGCGACCTCTGACCCCGCGAGAGTCCAACCCCCAGGCCCCGAGAGTCGTACCTCCAGGCCCCGAGAGTCCAACTTCCAGGCCCCCTGAGTTCTGCGTTCGGGACTAACGGCGTTAGCCGCGAACGTAGAACTCAGAGGTCCTGAGCGTTGGACTCTCGCGACCTGAGCGTTGGACTCTCGGGGTCTGAGCGTTGGACTCTCGCGGGTTAGCGGGGGGACATGCGGAGGGCGCCGTCCATGCGGATGACCTCGCCGTTCAGGTAGTCGTGCTCGACGATGGAGACGGCCAGGGCGGCGTACTCGTCGGGCAGGGCGAGGCGCTTCGGGAACGGCACGCCCGCCGCCAGGCCGGCGCGGAACTCCTCGGAGACCGTGGCCAGCATGGGCGTGTCCACAATCCCCGGCGCGATCGTCATCACCCGCACGCCGACCGATGACAGGTCGCGCGCCGCGGGCAGGGTCATGCCGACCACCGCCGCCTTGGACGACGCGTACGCGACCTGGCCGATCTGCCCGTCGTACGCCGCGATCGACGCCGTGTTGACCACCACCCCGCGCTGCCCGTGCTCCAGCGGCTCGGTCCGGCCCATGGCCGCCGCCGCGAGCCGCAGCACGTTGAACGTGCCGACCACGTTGACGTCCAGGACCTTGCGGTACAGGTCGAGGGGGTGCGGGCCGGACTTGCCGACGGTCCGCGTGGACGGGCCGATGCCCGCGCAGTTCACCACGACCCGCAGCGGCGCGCCGGAGCCGGCGGCGGCGTCGACGGCGGCCTGGACGTCCTCCTCCGAGGTCACGTCCGCCGCGACGTAGGTGACGCCCTCGACCGCTTCGGCGCCCTCCACCCTGAGGTCGAGCGCGAACACGGACGCGCCGCGCGCGGCCAGCGCCCGTGCGGTCGCCGCACCCAGACCGGACGCGCCGCCGGTGACGATCGCCGCGGTACCCGAGATCTCCATGCATTCCTCCTGTCCGACGGACAGGAGGTTAACGGTCGTTCAGCTCCCGGCGCTCCGAGAGGTGCAGCAGTGCGACCAACGGCACGGCCGCCAGCACCGCCAGCCCGACGAACGTCACCACCACCACGAGGAGTTCCACACCCCCGACCCTGCCCGCGACCAGCGTGAACGCGCGTCCACCGCGAGAGGTGTTCCGGCGTGCACCCGGGGGACCACCGATCTCACTCTCCGCATACAGCTGGAGTTCGACCCGCCGCAAACTTCGGCCGGCACCGTCGGCGGCATGTTCGTCCGGCGGATCGCGGTCGTGGGAACGGGTTACGTGGGCCTGACGACGGGGGCGTGCCTGGCCTCCCTCGGTCATCGGGTCGTGTGCGCGGACGTGGACGCGCTGAAGGTCGCCCGGCTGCGCGCCGGGCAGGTCGACATCCTCGAACCCGACCTCGCCGACCTGGTGGCGCGGGGCCGGGCGGCGGGCCGGCTCGACTTCGTGGTGGGCGCGCGGCACGCCGTGGCCGATGCCGAGGTGGTGTTCCTGTGCCTGCCCACGCCGATGGGCGCGGGCGGCGCGGCGGACCTGTCCGCGGTGGAGGCGGTGGCCGCGGAGGTCCGGGACGTGCTGCCGCGCGGCGCGGTCGTCGTGTGCAAGTCCACGGTGCCGGTCGGCACGTCCGCCCGGATCGCCGCCCTGCTCGGCCGCGACGACGTGGCCGTGGTGTCCAACCCGGAGTTCCTGCGCGAGGGCAGCGCGGTGCGGGACTTCCTGCACCCCGACCGGATCGTGGTCGGCTCCGACTCGCCGCCGGCCGCCGAACGGGTCGCCGCCCTGTTCGCGAGGCTCGGCGCGCCGACCGTGCTGATGGACGCGGCCAGCGCCGAGGTGGTCAAGTACGCGGCCAACTGCTTCCTGGCGATGAAGCTGTCGTACGTGAACGCGGTCGCCGAGCTGTGCGAGCTGGTCGGCGCGGACGTCACCTCGGTCACCGAGGGCATGGGCCACGACCGGCGCATCGGCCAGTCGTTCCTGCGGCCGGGTCCCGGCTGGGGCGGGTCGTGCCTGCCCAAGGACACGCACGCCATGGTGCGCATCGCCGAGTCGGTCGGCGTGGACTTCTCGCTGGTCAAGGCCACCATCGAGACGAACGCCCGGCAGCAGCGACGGGTGGTGGACAGGCTGCGCGCCGCCGTCGGGCCGCTCGCGGGCAGGCGGATCGGCGTGCTGGGCCTCGTGTTCAAGGCGGGCACGAACGACCTGCGCGACTCGCCCGCGCTGGCC
The DNA here is from genome assembly GCF_051756985.1 of Saccharothrix sabaoui. Classification (NCBI taxonomy): domain Bacteria; kingdom Bacillati; phylum Actinomycetota; class Actinomycetes; order Pseudonocardiales; family Pseudonocardiaceae; genus Saccharothrix; species Saccharothrix sabaoui. The sequence goes on along the minus strand of NZ_JBPKJK010000005.1, from coordinate 77,607 downwards.
GTGGCGGAGCTGCTCGCGTTCGAGGGCGCGGAGCTGGTCGCGCACGACCCGCAGGTGGACCGGCCGCTGGTCGGCATGACCGTGGTGGACGACCCGTACGCGGCGGTGCGCGGTGCGGACGCCGTGGTGCTGCTCACGGAGTGGCCCGAGTTCCGCGCGCTCGACTGGGCGCGGGTCGCGGCGGGGATGGCCGGGTCGACGGTGCTGGACACCCGCAACCACCTGGACCCGGACGCCCTGCGCCGGGCGGGCCTGGTGCTGCTGGCACCGGGCCGCGGACCGGTGCGCGGCGCGAGCACCGTTCGCGTTCAGTAGATCTTCAGGGGGACAACCTCGTTAGCAGGGTTAACAAAATCGGGTGCCGCGACGTACGTTGTCGAAATGTTCACCACCCGCCCTGAACTCGTCGGCACGCACGGCATGGTCGCGTCGACGCACTGGCTCGCGTCCTCCGCGGGCATGGCCGTGCTGGAGGACGGCGGCAACGCCTTCGACGCCGCCGTCGCCGTCGGCTTCGTGCTGCAAGTGGTGGAACCGCACCTCAACGGCCCCGGCGGCGAGGTGCCCGCGGTGTTCGCCGCCGCCGGCGAGACCACGCCCAGGGTGCTGTGCGGCCAGGGCGTCGCCCCCGCCGGCGCGACGATCGCGCACTACCGGGACCTCGGGCTCGACCTCGTGCCCGGCAGCGGCCTGCTCGCGGCCACCGTGCCCGGCGCGTGGGACGGCTGGCTGACCCTGCTGCGCGACTACGGCACCAAGTCCCTGCGCGACGTCCTCGGGTACGCCATCGGCTACGCCCGTGACGGCTTCCCGCTGCTGGAGCGCGTGAGCGCCACCATCTCCACCGTCGCCGACCTGTTCCGCGACCACTGGACGACGTCGGCGGAGCTGTGGCTCCCCGGCGGCGTGCCGCCGGCCGCCGGGGAGCGCTTCCGCAACACCAGGCTCGCCGACACCTGGGAGTGGCTGCTCGCCGCCGCCGAGGCCGCCGGGTCCGACCGCGAGGCGCAGATCGAGGCCGGGCGCCGCGCCTGGTCGCAGGGCTTCGTCGCCGCCCAGGTCGACGACTTCTTCCGCACCGCGCGCCGCGACGACTCCGGCCGGGACCACGCGGGCGTGCTCACCGGCGACGACATGGCCTCGTGGGCGGCGACCTACGAGGACGCCGTGACGGCCGACTTCGGCCCGTGGACCGTCGCGAAGCCCGGCGCGTGGACCCAGGGACCCGTGCTGCTCCAGCAGCTGCGGCTGCTGGAGGGCTTCGCCGACCGGATCGGCTACGTCGACGGCGTGCCCACCGCGGACACCGTGCACCTCGCCGTGGAGAGCGCCAAGCTCGCGTTCGCCGACCGCGAGGCGTGGTACGGCGACACCGGCGACGTGCCGCTCGACGTGCTGCTGTCCCGCGAGTACGCCGACGCGCGGCGCGCGCTCGTCACCGACACCGCCTCGCTCGACCTGCGCCCCGGCTCGCCGCTGGGCGCGGACCCGCGGCTGCCCGCGCACGTGCTGCGCGGCCCGGTGGCCCCGGTGGAGAAGGACAGCCTCGGCGCGATCGGCGAACCCACCGTCGGCCGCACCGGGACCGTGCGCGGCGACACCGTCCACGTCGACGTGGTCGACCGCTGGGGCAACGTCGTGTCCGCCACCCCGTCCGGCGGCTGGCTCCAGTCGTCGCCGACCATCCCGTCGCTGGGCTTCTGCCTGGGCAGCCGGGCGCAGATGTTCTGGCTCGACGAGGGCCTGCCGAACTCGCTGGCCCCCGGCAAGCGCCCCCGGATCACCCTGTCGCCGTCGCTGGCGCTGCGCGACGGCCTGCCCGCGCTCGCGTTCGGCACGCCGGGCGGCGACCAGCAGGACCAGTGGCAGCTCGGGTTCTGGCTCGCGCACACCGCCGGCGGGATGAACCTCCAGGAGGCCATCGACTCGCCGATGTGGCACACCAACGCGTTCCCCAGCTCGTTCTTCCCGCGCTCGTGGACGCCGGGCGAGGTCGTGGTCGAGTCCCGCTTCGGCGGGATCGGGGAACTGCGCGAGCGCGGCCACTCGGTGGTCGACGCGGGGCCGTGGGCGCTGGGGCGCATGTCGGCCGTGGCGCGGGACCCGCGGGGCGGCCTGCTGCGCGGCGCGGCCAACCCGCGCGGTGCCCAGGGGTACGCGGTCGGTCGCTGACGCCGGTTCGCCGACATCGGGTTCGCTGACGCCGGTTCGCTGACGCCGGTTCGCCGACGTCGGGGGTTGGAACGGCCCCGGCCCGAGGGGGAGGGGGCCGGGACCGTTCCGGCTCAGCGGCTGGAGCCCGGCTCCAGCACGACGGCGGTGCCGCCGAGGGCGACCGCGGTGGTCTTCCCGGGGTTCACGGGCGAAAAATTCCGCACCGGGGGTGCCCGCTTCAAGCTCCGCAATCCGGGCGAGTGGATTTGTTCACCCGCCCCGGTGATCACCGGGCCGGTCGACGGCTGGTGGGAATCCCGAATCCGGTCCTGCCGGTCGTAGCGTCGCCTCATCCATGATCACGGGAGGTGGCGGGTGCCGAGGATCGTGACGGACCAACGGCTGCGCAGGCTCGGCGAGGTGCTGAAGGAGCTGCGGAAGCGGGCCGGGATGTCGCAGCACGAGGCGGCGGAGGCGTTGAACTACGACCACCGCAAGCTCAGCCGCATCGAGCTGGGGCAGAAGCCGGACTACCACGCCGTGCGCGCGATGCTGGACGTCTACCGCGTGCCGCTCTCCCAGTGGGAGCCGTACCTGGAGATGCACGCGCGGGCGACGGAACAGGGCTGGTGGACCAAGTACGACCTGGACGACCAGGGCTACATCAGCCTGGAGCACGACGCCGCGAGGGTCTCGGACTACCAGGTCATGTACGTGACGGGGCTGCTCCAGTCCGAGGACTACCTCCGGGCGGGGTTCGCGCGGGCGCGGGTGCAGCGGTCGCGGAAGTGGGTGGAGAACCAGATCGAGGTGCGGCTGACCCGCCGGCAGCGGTTGTCGGCCGATGAGCCGCTCGCCCTGCACGCGATCATGGCCGAAGGCGCCCTCGCCCACGCCTCGGCGGCGCAGTTGGCGCTCATCCGGGAGGAGGCGGAGCGGGACAACGTCACCGTCCAGCTCCTGCCGTGGGGGGCGGGGCCCAACGACGGCCAGATGGGTCCCTTCACCGTGCTGGACTTCCCGGTGGAGTTCGACCGGTCGGTGCTCTACATCGAGCACGCCGCCGGGTCGCTCCACGTGGAGGACCCGTCGAAGGTCAAGGTGGCTAAGCTGACTTTCACCCACCTCTCGAAGCTGGCGTTGTCCCCGGCGGAATCCGCCGAGCGGATCGAGAGACTGGCGGCGGAGCGATGAGGGATCGGGGTGTGCCATGTGGCGCAAGAGCACGCGCAGCAACACCGGCGGCAACGGGAACTGCGTCGAGGTCGCCCTCGACGGTCGCGCGGCCCTGGTCCGCGACTCCAAGAACCCCGCCGGGCCCACCGTCGCGCTCGCTGACTGGCCGGCCTTCCTGACCGCCGCCAAGCAGGGCGCGTACGACCGCTGACGTACGCCGGATCTCGGACCCCGGTCCGATGTCCGGCCGCCCGCCCTCCCGTACGTTCGAGCCGTGGGATGGCTGACCGGGGTCTGGTTCGCGGCGACGTTCGCGCCGCTGATCTGGCGTGCGCGCTACCCGGTGGCCGTCATCTGGGTCACCGGGGCCTCGACCTGGCTCTACTACGCGACCGGCCACGTCGGGCCGGTGATCCTCGCGCCCGCGTTCGCCGTGCTGTCCCTGGGGCGGACCAGGGTGGCCGAGCGGCGGGGGCGCCAGGTGGAGGAGGAGCGGCTGCGGATCGCGCGCGAGGTGCACGACGTGGTCGCGCACAGCCTCGCCGTGATCAACGTGCAGGCCGGGGTGGCCGCGCACGTCGCCGACCGCCGCCCCGAGGAGGCGGTCAAGGCGCTGCGGGCGATCAAGGAGGCCAGCGGGCACGCGCTCGACGACCTCCGGGCCACGCTCGGCGTGCTGCGGACCGGTGCGGGCACCACCCCCGTGCCCGGCCTGGCCCGGCTCCACGAGCTGGTCCGGCCGGTGGCGAACGCCCGCGTGGTCGGCGATCCGGGGGAGCTGCCCGCGAGCGTCGACGCCGCCGCGTACCGGGTGGTGCAGGAGGCGCTGACCAACGCCGTGCGGTACGCGCCCGACGCGACCGAGGTGGTGGTGGGGTTCGAGCGCGCCGACGACGGCCTGGTCCTGACCGTCACCGACGACGGGAGCGGGGGTCGCGCCCCGCAGGGCGCGGGCGAGGGCCTGCGGGGGATGCGCGAACGCGTCGAAGCGCTCGGTGGCGCGCTCGACGCCGGCCCGACCGCCACCGGGTTCCGGGTCCGCGCCGTGCTGCCGTGGGAGGTCCGTGGTGATCAGGGTCGTGCTGGCCGACGACCAGGCGCTCGTGCGCGCGGGTTTCCGGCTGCTGCTGGACACCGAGGACGGTTTCGAGGTCGTCGGCGAGGCGGGTGACGGCGCGGAGGCCGTGCGGCTCGCCCACGAGCACCGGCCGGACGTCGTGGTGATGGACATCCGGATGCCCGGCACCGACGGCCTCGCCGCGACCAGGCGGGTGTGCGCCGAGCTGCCCGGGGTGAGGGTGCTGGTGCTGACCACGTTCACCGCGGACGAGTACGTGTTCGAGGCGATCCGGGCGGGCGCGTCGGGCTTCCTGCTCAAGGACGCCGACCCGGTGGAGCTGCTGCACGCCCTGCGCGTCGTCGCCGCCGGTGACGCCCTGCTCGCGCCGAGCGTCACCCGGAAGCTGATCGGGGAGTACGCGGGGAGACCGGAGTTCCGCCGGCCCGACCCGGCGGCGCTGCGCGAGCTGACCGCGCGGGAACGGGAGGTGCTCGCGCTCGTGGCGGCCGGCCTGTCGAACGACGAGATCGCCGCGCACCTCGTGATCAGCCCCGCCACGTCCCGCACCCACGTCAGCCGGGTGATGACCAAACTGGCCGCGCGGGACCGCGCGCAACTCGTCGTGCTGGCCTATGAATCAGGTTTGGTCTCGCCCCGGCGAGGGTGAATATTCCTGCTTACGGTCGTTTAGTTCACGCCGGAGAATTGCGCAACAAAGGCGTGAAACTACTCACCGTGACGAAACGACGACTACCCGCCGCATTTTGTGTGCGGCGGGTGACGTTAACGCGGGATGTCTAGGCGATGGCGCCGGGGGGCAGCTTCATGCTGAACGGCAGGGTGGTCACGACCGCGAGGTCGGACGCCGTCCGCTTCATCAGGGTGGGCGCGTTGCGCGAACCGGGCTCCGGCAGGTCCAGCAGCCGGTCCACGGCCTCGACCAGCGGTCCCTCGTAGATCCAGACGGCCTGGGCCGCGCGCTGGCTGTCCCGGACGGCCGGCAGCCTGCCCGCGCGGGCCTCGGTCTCGGACCAGAAGAGGATCGAGTCGATGAACCCGCGGCGCTGCTTGAACGCCATGATGCGGTCGAGCTGCCCGTCCTCGTCCCGCAGGTGCAGGAACTGGAACCCGCTCTCGCGCAGCTCGATCACCTTGCTCAGTGCGAGATCCATGATGCACCTACCTCTTGTTCCGAGGTCCCCTAAGCAGGCACGGGCCCGTTCGACCTGAAAATGATCGTACGGCAAGTGGACAATCCGCCATAGGGACTAGACCGGTGGGGCTGAGTCAATACCGATGGGGCGTGCCGTCGATTTCGAAGAGGACCGCAGTACGCGAACGGTGCGCACCACAAATGCGAGTGCGCCAAGCGTGACGAGGCTCACAGTCGGCCACATGCGTTCCTCCGCAGGGGTCGGTTCCGCTGTCACCGTGGGAGACGTTCGCCATGGGGCGTGGGTTGCACCCGGCGGCCCCTATCAATCCCCACCTTGCGGTGACCCCCGGACGGGCGACGTGACCGGCAACTAGGCTCGGGTCGTGCACGCAGACGACACCAGGGCGAAGCCGGTGGTGCGGTCGGCGCTCCCCCCGACGCCGGAGTCGCTGCTCCCGAGGGACCACGCCCTGTACCGCCCGCGCCACAGCGACCGGCAGCACGGCGCGCTCGTCGCCGCCGTCGTGTTCTTCTGCGTCCCCGCGCTGCTGCTGGTCGTCGGCGTCCGCCCGGCCGAGTTCGAGAACCGCAAGCTCGCCGACCTCCCGTCGATCACCGCCGGCTGGGGCTTCTTCACCGGCCTCAACTCCTGGGCGAACGACCACATCCCGTTCCGCGACAAGGCCGTCGCCGTCGACAACGCGGTCAACCGCCTGTTCGGCGACGCGCCGCCGCCGCCGACCAAGCAGCGCCAGGACCAGCCGAGCGGCCCGATCCCGCTGCCGCCGAAGGACCCGTCGCTCGACCAGCCCGAACCCACCGCGTACGTGCGCGCCATCGTGGGCAAGGACGACTGGCTCTACCTCGGGGACGACGTCGAGGACGCGTGCGAGCCGTCCCTCCGGACCGACGAGGTGTTCGCGCGGCTGGCCGCGCTCCGGCAGGCCGTGGAGGCGTCGGGGCGGAAGTTCGTGCTGACCGTCGCCCCGAACAAGAGCACGGTCATGCCCGAGTACCTGCCCGGCCGGTACTTCGGCAAGACGTGCCACGAGCGCGCGTCCGACTACTTCTGGCGCCAGCTCGGGCCCAAGACCGGGGCGATCGACCTGCGCAAGGGCATGAAGGCGGAGGCCGAGCGGATCAAGGCCCCGGTCTACAGCAAGTACGACAGCCACTGGACGCACGACGGCGGCCTGGTGATGGTGCGCGCGGTGGTCGACGCGGTCCAGGCGGGGCGCACGTCGAGCTGGAAGGTCGAGCCGTCGTCCAAGGTCGAGCGGCAGGGCGACCTCGCGCCGCTGCTCGGGCGGACCGAGCGCGAGGAGATGCAGGCGTACGACGTGAAGCCGGACGGCTCGACCACGCGCAGCCGCGCCGTCAACGGCGACCCGAGGCAGCCGCAGCGCTTCACCCAGCCGGCCGGCAAGGGCGTGGTGGGCAAGAAGGTCGGCGTGCTCGGCGACTCGTTCGCCTTCTACACCGCGCAGTACCTGGTGGCGGGCTTCACCGACATCACCATCCAGCACGTGGACGGCGTCGTCGCCGACCCGCGCGCGGTGGGCAGGATGCTCGCCGGCACGGACGTGGTGGTCCTCGAAGCGGCCGAGCGCAACCTGCTGGGCGGCATCAACCCGATCCTGAACCCCGACGCCATCGGCGTGATCGCCGAGGAACTGGCCGCGAACCCCCGCTAGCTAGCGGCCCCGCCGGTGGCGTGCGTCGGCGTTGAGGGCCAGCAGCGACTCCACGCTGATGCCGGTCGCCGTCTCGTCCAGCCGCCTGCGCCGCCGGGGCTCGGGCGCGGGTGCGGGTGCGGGTGCGGGCGGGACCGCCGGGATGGGTTCGGTGGGCCGCTCGACCGGGGGTGGCGGGGGCACCCGCCGCCTCGGCTGCTGCTCCGCGTGCCTCGGCTGCCGCTCTGCCCGGACCGGCGGGGGAGGCAGCGGTCGGCGCGGGGGCGGGATGTCGCCGCGCGGTCGGGGCGGTACGCGTCGGACCGGCGCGAGCACCTCGGTCGGCTCCTCCGCGCGCGGGCGCGCCCGGCCGGCCGGGACCGCGACCGGCACCTCGGCGGGGGCGTCGGCCGGCGAGTCCGCGGGGATCTCGTCGGGCTCGTCCTCGTCGGGTTCGTCCTCGTCCGGCCAGTGCTCGTCCTCCGCCCCGTCCTCCGCCTCGGCCCCGTCCTCCGCCTCGGTGGCGGCCTTCGGCGCGGGCTTGGGCGCGGGCTTGGGCGAGGCCCACCGGGACAGCCGCCGGGCCAGCACGTGGCTCGGCTTCTCCACGTACCGGTAGCTCAGCTCCACCACGCCGAACGTCACCGCCACCGCGATCGGCACCGCGAGCAGCAGCGGCACGCCGGGCCGCAGCAGGTCGAGCACCACGAACGCGACCACGCCGTGCAGCAGGTAGATCGAGTAGCTGCGCTCGGACAGCGCCGTCCACACCTTGCGCTGGGCGAGCCGCGGTTCGGCGAACATGCCCATCAGGAAGCACAGGAACGCGAACGCCAGCGCCAGGTTGTACGACGTGTCCAGCCGGCCGAACTGCAGGTGGTCGGCCAGCACGTACAGCGCCCACGCCAGCCCGACGAACACCCCGCCCTGCCACAGCGGCACCCGCTTGGTCGTCGTCGCCCACACGACCTGGCCGATGACCGGGATGACCACGTACGAGGCGTTCACCGCGAACAGCAGCCACGACGGGCCGAGGTCGCGCGCCGTCAGCACCACGACGAGCACGAACGCCAGCTGCACCGCGATGGCCGCCGCCGGCGCGCGGCGCAGCAGCGGCAGCAGCGCCACCAGCAGGACGTAGAAGAGGATCTCCACGACGAGCGTCCACGCCACGCCGACCAGCACGACCTGCGGCACGATCAGGTAGTTGACCACCAGCGAGTTGGTGATGACGGTCCACAGCGTGACGACGGGCTCCTTGCCGCCCGCCAGCGGCGCCGCGCCGAGCAGGATCACCAGGGCGGTGAGCAGCACGGTGAACGTCATCGGCACGTACACCCGCACCAGGCGGTTGAGGCCGAAGCCGCGCCCGCCCTGGCGCAGCGCCACCGGCGTCACCACGTACCCGCTGACCAGGAAGAAGAACGGCACGGCGATCTGCCCGATGCCCTGGAGCCCCATGTGCACGGGGTCGCTCGTCAGCCCGTCGACGAAGTCCACCACGGGCGTGGGACCGGCTTCGCGCTTGGCGATCCACTGCTCGGCGAGGTGGCTGTAGAAGACGAGCAGCGCGGCGATGCCGCGGCCGATGTCGATGAACGCGATGCGCGTCTTCACCACGGCGGCGGTCGTCTCGTCCCCCGGCGCGGGGTCGTGGCCTTTCAGGGGCTTACCCCTTCCAGTCGCTCCCCGGTTACGCCGAGCATGCTAACGAAGCGTGCCCGCCCGTGTCTCCCGCGCGACGGGAACCGGTCACGCCGTGCGCTCGCGCCGCTCCCACTTCCGGATCGCGCGGTCGGCCGGTCTCTCCACCAACCGGTGCAGCACCTCGGCCGCCAGCGCCGTGGCCAGCAGGCCCAGCACCGCGACGACGGTGTGGTCCCAGTGCGGCATGAGCGCGTCGAACATCGGGTACATCGCGCTGAGGTGGATCAGGTAGATGGCGTAGGTCCGCTTCGACCAGCCGCGCACGAACGCCGACCGGCTCACCGGCCCGCCCGCCGCCACCAGCAGCACGGTCAGCAGCACCGCGAACAGCAGCGTGCGCGGCACCGAGTCGCCCTGGAACGTGTACCCGCCGACCTTGTCCACCCACGTGAACAGCAGGAAGTGGGCCGCGCCGATCCCGACGCCCGCCCACGGGCGGACCCGGCCCGAGTGCACCAGCGAGATCAGCTGGCCGATGCACAGCACCGGCAGGTACGCGCCGAACTGGCCGATCTGGTGGCCCACCACCGTGCCGGTGCCGTTGGTGAGCAGCAGCGTGGCGAAGCACAGCGGCACCGCCGCCAGCGGCGGCAGCCACGCGTGCCGGCGCAGCACGGGGATGGTGAGCGCGACGTAGCAGTAGAAGACCACCTGGATCTGGAGCGTCCAGGTGACCGCGACCAGCGCCACCGGCGGGTCCTGGAAGTAGTTCGCCAGGAACAGCCCGCTGACCAGGTCGCCCAGGTCCAGGTCCCCCTCGCGGGCCGACGACACCCGCTGCCCGAGGTTGATCAGCACCCACACCAGCGGCGTCACGACCCACAGCAGCGGCACCAGGCGCACCACGCGGCGGCGCAGGAACTGCACGGGCCGCTCGCGGTTCGCCACGTGCGTCACCACGACGCCGCTGACCACGAGGAACAGCGCGACGCCGAAGAACGACAGGCGCGGGTTGAGGTGCAGCGGGTCGATCACGGCGCCCTGGAGGAGCGTGGACAGCCAGAAGTCCTCGTCGTTCAGCGCGAACCAGGCGACCAGGTGCGTCAGCACGACCGCGCACGACGCGATCACCCGCAGCAGGTCGAGGCCGTGCAGGTACTGGTCGCGGCGCGGTGGGGTCACCGCGATCTCCACCGTCGGCGCGCTCACGACACCCTCCCCGAAAGCCGGTGCAGCCCTTCGGCGGCGAGCCCGGCGACACCCGCGCCGAGCGGCACGGCGAGCACGAGCGGCAGCGCGCCCAGCAGGTCGACCGCCGCGTAGCCGACCACCGGGACCGAGGCGTACAGCGGCAGGGCGCGGTCGCTCAACCACCGCACCGGCCGCGCGTCCGCCCAGGCGCCGCCGCGCGGCAGCGCGATCAGGAACAGCAGCACCGCGAGCACCGCGCCGAGCGGGTGCCAGTAGCCGGCCGCGTCCGGCGTCGTCCGGTCCGCCACCACCAGCACGGCGAGCGCGGCGAGCCCGAGCCCCGCGCCCTGCGGCACGGTGACCAGGCCGTCGCGCACCAGCCGGGCCAGCTGCCCCACCACGAGCAGCGGCACCAGCGCGGCGACCGGTCCGACCGGCCGGAGGAACCCCGGGCCGCCCGCGTCGACCGCCCAGCCGACCAGCAGCACCACCGCGCACGCCAGCTCCAGCAGCACCGCGACCCGCAGCCACGGCGCCCGCAGCCACGGCGTCCGCGTCAGCGGGCGCAGCGCCGCGGCCAGCAGGCCGAACAGCGCCACCGCCGCGACCGGCGCGGTCACCGGTGTCTCCACGAGCGGGTGCGCGCCCAGCAGGTCCAGCAGCGCGGCGGCCAGGGCGGCGCACGCCACCACCGGCACGGCCCGGCGCAGCAGGCGCGCGACCCGGTGGCCCGGACCGCCCGCCGCGTACCCGGCCGCGAGCAGCAGCAGCGCCGTCGCCAGGAAGCCGAAGTCCTCGCCCACGCCCGTCGGCTGGTTCACCCAGGTCCGCACGAGCAGCAGCAGCCAGGGCGACTGGCCGTCCCGGCTCGCCCACAGGCCGAACAGGTAGCTGTGCGCCAGGAGCACCACCGCCACCGCCGCCACGACCCGCACGCCCGGGGGCGTGCGCACCTCCACGTCCACGTCAGCCATCGGCGGCCAACGCCTTCAACTGCACCGCCAGCACGTCGCCGAAGCGGGACATCAGGTCGCGGGACCGCGCGTTCAGCTCGACCCGCACGACCAGGTCGCCGTGCACGTAGTGGGCGCGGACCGTGGGCCGGACCGCCGGGTCGGTGTCGGGTCCGAAGAGGACCCGGGTGACGCGCGTGACGCCGTGCTCCGGCTCGGCGCGCTCCAGCCCGAAGTCGAACTGGAGCTCGTCCAGCCGGAACGCGGTGGCCAGCGCGGTCTCGCGGTCGGCGACCCGCACCACGGTCACCAGCACGCGGCCCTCCGGCCGGCGCGACGACAGCGTCATCCGCGCCGCGCCCGCACCGGCGCCCCGGTAGGCGTCGACCTCGGCCTGGTTCAGGAACCGCAGCCCCACCAGGTCCTCGAACGCGCGCACGTGCTCGTAGGACTCGGTCGCCGACCCGAAGTCGGCCACCGCCAGCGGGTCGGCGGCCAACCGGCCCGCCTCGCCCGACGGCGGCACGTTGCGCGCGCTCGCCGGCAGCGGCTGACCGCCCCACAGCGCCCACGCGCCCACCATGGCGGCGACGACCAGCACCACCGCCGGCACCCCGCCCCACGCGGACGCGCGCGTACCCGACACCTTCACTGCGCCCCCTCCACGCTCGCGCCCGACCGCCCCCTCACGGCGCGTCGTGCACGAGTGTCGCAGGAGGACACCCCGTCCTGACAGCGAAACGTGAGGTCAGAGTGGGCGAAGCCACAGCGTGACGAAGCCGGTGGGCGCGTCCTCCGCCTGCCGCACGAGGTCGTCGTCGGCGTGGTCGACCTCGGGGTCGCCCCCGAGCGGGACCGGCGCGTAGCCGAGCTTGCGGTAGCCGAGCAGGACCTGGCCCGGGTCGTCGCCCAGCTCGACGACGGCGCTCGGGCAGAACTCGCACACCACGTGCGGGCGGTCCCGTTCGAGCACGCCCGCCAGGCCGGCGAGGGCCCGGTGGTCGCGGCCCTGGAGGTCCACCTTGACCAGCGTGACGCGCCGGCCGGTGATCTCCGGCCGCCCGTCCAGCCGCACGGCCGGCACCACGACGCCGCCCTCGGTGCCGTCGTCCGCGGCGTGCGCCCGGTGGTCGCCGCTGTTGCCGTCCTCCGCCTGCACGAGGCGGACGCTGCCGTCCTCGTCCCACGCGGCGAGCGGCAGCACGTCCACCAGCGCCGCGGTCTCGGGGCCGAGGTTCGCGGCGACGTTGCGGCGCAGGAACTCGGCGTTGACCGGGTTGGCCTCGACCGCCACCGCGCCCGTGACGCCCGCGGCCCGCTGGAACAGGCGCAGCGTGTGGTAGCCGACGTGCGCGCCGATGTCGACGAACGCGCCGTCGCCGACCAGCCGGGCCATCAGCTCGGCCTCCTCGACCTCCCACGACCGGTGGTAGGACAGCCACGGCCGCACCACGTCGTCCGCGGGCAGCAGCAGCGCGCCCGCGTCGCACACCACCACGTCGGCGCCCGCGGGCACCGGGGCGTGCCGCAGCCGTGCCGCGTCCTGCACCGCGTCCAGCGCCTTCGCCAGCTCGGCGACCCGCTGCTCACCCTCGGCGGCGCGCCGCTGCCCGTCGTCGAGCCGCAGGTCGCGGGCGGCGAACCCGTCGTGCGCGGCGCGCTCGTCGTCCGCCAGCCGGGACCACACGCGCTCCAGGCTCTCGTCGAGCTGCCGCTCCACCCGGGTGGTCGAGTCGCGCACCGAGTCCACGTCGGCGCGCATCGACGACAGCCGGTCCTTCAGGCCCTCGTTGACCCAGCGGGTCGACTCGACCCCCGCCTCCACGGCCTCCAGCCGCGACACGACCGCGCTCAGCGTGTCCTCGACGCCGCCGACGAGCGTGCCCATCACCTTGCGCTGGTGCACGTCGTAGTGGTCGATGGCGCGCAGCACGGCGCGGCGCAGCGCGGGGGCGAGCGGCGTGCGGGACGCGGTGCCCGCCTCGGCGCGCCACAGCAGCGCCTGCTTGGCGTCGCGCAGCGGTCGCAGCACGTCGGCGCCCGGCACGGCGGCCCGGTAGCCCGCGCCGCCCTGGTTCTTCCAGCTGTCGTGGGCGGCGCGCAGCTGCTCGCGCATCCACCGCGCCGCGTTCCCGACGGACCGCGTGCGCAGGATGTGCTCGCGGGCCGCGCGACCGCGCCGCTCGGCCTCGGCCGGGTTGTCCGCGACCTCGCGCATGGCGCGGGCGGCGGCGTCCAGGTCGGGTTCGGCCCACAGCGCGTCCGCCGGGTACGGGCCGTTGCCCGCGCCCACCCGGACCAGCCGGTGCGGGACCGGCCAGCCGGTGCGCCCGTCCAGGAACTCCGTCGTGCTGGAGTAGTCGGTGGAGATCACCGGCATGGCGCGCGCCATCGCCTCGGCGACGGTCAGGCCGAAGCCCTCGCTGCGGTGCAGCGACACGTAGGCGCTGCTCGTCGCGTACAGCTCGTCCAGCTCCGCCACGGACAGGTACCGCTCGACCAGCTCGATGCGCGGGTCGTCCACGACGCGCACCCGCAGGCGCTCGGCCGTGTGCGGGTTCTTGTCGCCGTTGATCGCCTTGAGCACCAGGCGCACGTCGTCGCGGCCCTCGAAGGCGCGCTGGAACGCGTCGACCAGGCCCCACGGGTTCTTGCGCTGCCCGATGCTGAAGAAGTCGAACGCGAACAGGAACGTCACCGGGTCGCCCGCGCGGCGCGGCGGCCGGTCCACCGGGCCGGGGTCGCGCACCGGCACCGGGATCGCCTTCACCGGGATCGACGTGTGCTTGGCGATGGCCTCGCGGCAGAACTCGCTGACCGTCCACACCTCGTCGACCAGGTCGAACGCGTGGTGCATCTCGCCGGGGAACTCCTCCAGCTCCCACGCCCACAGGCCGATCCGGTAGCGGTGGTGGCCCACGTGCGGCTGGTGGTCCAGCACGGCCCGCGTCTGGTCGGCGTTCACGCACAGCAGGCTCACCGGGAACCGCGGCTCGCCGACCGTGCCCGGCTCGTCCAGGCCCGTGCGGTTGGACACCAGGCGGTCCTCCACCACGGAGGCCACCGGCACGCCGGACTCGGCGATGGCGTCGTGCACGAGGCGCGCCATCTCGCCGACGCCCAGCTCCGCCGTCAGGTAGCCCACGACGTTGACGCCGAACTCGTCCGTCGGCTCGCTCGGGGCGACCGGCTCGGAGGGCAGCGCCCACGTCGGGAGCTGCGCCTCCTTCACGCCGGAACCGGCGCACCAGGACGCGAACGGCGCGGCGTCGCGGCTGTGCGGCAGCGGGAACGCCTCGCGCAGGTCGGGGCGGGACTCCCACAGCGTGCTGACCAGGCGGTTCAGCGTGGTGCCCAGCGGCGCGTCGTCGGCGGGCTCGGCGAGCCAGCGGCGCAGCGCGGCGCCGCCGTCCGGGCCGAACGCGTGCGGCGGGTTCGGCTTGCCCTTGCGCTCGGCCTCCTCCCACGCGTCGCGGTAGAGGGTGCGCACGGCCTGGCCGATCTTCGTGCCGTCGGCCATCTGCGCGAAGCCGTAGGGGATCGCGCCCAGCGTCTTCGCGTAGCCGTTGGCCTGGAGCAGGGCGCCGTAGGCGTCGCACAGCTCGCGCACCACGGGGTGCTCGGACAGCACCACGCGTGGCCGGGTCGGCGTGTGGTGGGACAGCAACCACGGGCGCTCCGGCCGGTAGCCGCTGTAGTGGAAGAACCGCAGCCGGTGGCCGCCCGCGGTCAGCACCCCGTCGGCGTCCCGCTCGACCGGGCGCTCGTGGACGTTCCAGTAGGCGACGTTGAAGCCGGGGTCGCGCAGCACGTGGTTGTCGAACAGCGCGGGCACCTGGTCCACCCACCGCTGGTCGGTGAACAGCTGCCTCTCCGGGGCCACGACCGCGTCGTGGCGCAGGCGCTCGGCCCAGAAGTCCAGGAACGGCTCCGCGCCGGGGCCGGTGGCCACGAACCCGAGGTTGAAGATGCCCGCGCCCATGATCGCGGCTTCGCTCGGGTCCTTGCCGTCGCGCGGCAGCGGGTTGAGGAAGTGCGGGGTCAGCACGATGCCGTGCGCGCGGGCCAGCTCGGCCAGCTCCGGCATCGGCGCGAACACCTGGATGTCCGGGTCGAGGAAGATCACCACGTCGGCGTCCGCGCGGAGCGCGCGCAGCAGGTACGGCTTCACCGCCGTCGCCATCTCGGTGACGTTGTAGGCGGTGGCCATCCGCAGGTAGTCGTCCTCGGAGATGCCGGTGGCCTCCGGGCCGACGACCCGCACCCGGTCGCCGATCTCGCCCTCGCCGCGCGGGGCGTCCACGACCAGGATCACGAAGCCGTGGTCCGGGTCGGGGTGGTGCTCCAGGTAGGACGCGGCGAGGACGCGCGCGGCGGGCAGGTAGTTGCGGGCGACGATGGTGCACGCGATCACCGCGCGCCCACCGCCCGCACCGCTGCCGCTCGCGCCGCTCGTGCTCGCGCCGCTCGTGCTCGCGCCGCTCGTGCTCGCGCCGCTCGTGCTCGTGCCGTCAGCGGCGTGCGCGGTGCCTGTCGTGCCCGTCGTGCCCGTGGTGCGCTCAGCCATCGGTCGGCAGCACCTCGAGCTGCGCCTCCAGGGCCTGCTCGTAGCCCTTCTGCGCGGCGGCCAGGGTCGGCGCCGCCACGTCCACGCGGACGATCAGGTCCTTGCTGCTGTAGTGGCCGCGCACGCGGGCGTTCTGGCCGCCCGCCGCGTCGATCTCACCGGTCGACACGCCGGCGGGGCCGCCGTTGAACTGCGTCATGCCGTTGTTGACCTGCGTGTTGAACAGGCCCTGCACGGCCGTGGCCGCCGCGGTCGCGTCGGTGGCCTGCACGATCAGCACGATGCCCTTGGACCCGTCGTCCAGGGTGAACTGGGCGAGCTTGGTCTTGGTGCCGCCCGCCGCCGTGTAGAGGGCGGCCTCCGAGTCGAGCAGGTACTTGAGGTTCGGCACCGCGGTGAAGTCGGTGACCGCCTTGTTGGTGCTCACCTTGCCGGGGATCTCGCCGACCGGCAGCGGGTCCGGCGGCGGCGTGGAGGACGTGGTGGTGGGCGTGCTCGACGTCGTCGTGTCGCCGCCGGCCTGGGTCGAGCCGTTGTCGCGGCCCCACAGCCAGTAGGCGCCGAACGCGAGGCCCGCGAGCAGGACGACCGCGAGGACGATGCCGATGACCTTGCCCTTGCCACCGCCACCGCCCTCGTCGAACACCTCGGGCCCCTGGGCGATCCACGAGGGGTTCTGGTCGACGGGGGAGAAGCTGTCCCCGCCCCACGGCGGCGTGCCCACCGGCGGGCCGGACTGCCAGCCCTGCTGCGGCGGCGGCTGCTGCGGCATCCCGGGCGGCGGCGTGATCGGCGCCACGTACTGCGTGCGGTCCGCGTCCTGCCCGCGCTGCTGCCCGCTCACGACCTGCGTCTTGTCGGCGCTGGCCTGGTTGTTGTTGACGACCTGGGTGGCGTCCGGGTTCGGCGTCTGCGGCCGGGGAGGGACCGCGTCCCACCGCACGGGCGGCGCGAACGGACCGCTCTGCGGCTGCTGGGGGGCCGCCGGTGTGCCGCCCGCCCCGACCGTGCCGCTGCTCGTCGCGGCCGCGAGGAGCTCGTCCCGGCGACGGCGGTACTCGTCGGCGCTGATCCGCCCCTCCGCCAGCGTGCGGTCGAGCTCAGCCAGGTCCTCTTGCCAGGACATTCCGTTCCTCCAGGGGTTGCCGCGCGAGCGCCATTGTTGCTCATGCGCTTTCGGCTGTTGTCGGCATCCGGCACTTGTGATGCGGTCGTTGCCGGCGGCCCACCGTCCGAACCCGGACGCGACTCGTGGACCGGCTCGCGGACGTGAAGAAGCCCCAGGCGCATGCGAGCAGAGGCGGCACTGGGGCGTTCGTCACCAACGATAACATTTCGACATGCCGCCCGTCGAGGTCGACGTCCCGGCCGTGTGGAACATGCTCTCCGAGCCGCGGATGGCCCCTATTTGCGGGATGCCGGTGGCGACAAGAGCGCGGCGATCGCCCTCTACGAGTGGAGCGCCCGGACCTCGTCCGCGGCCTTCGAGGTCGTGGGTCACCTGGAGGTGCTTCTCCGCAACGCCCTCGACCGCTGCCTGCGCGAGCACTTCCGGGAAGACGAGTGCGGTATCCCGTGGTTCCTCCTGCCCACCCCGGGTGGAGAGCACGTCGCCGGCGCCGTCGCCGCGGTCCGGGAACGCCTCCTGCCCCAGCGCAAGGAGTCCAGGCACCAGATCGTGGCGGGGTTGAGCTTCGGGTTCTGGTCCGGGCTGCTCGGGCCGAAGTACGAAGAACTGTGGCGCGACTGCCTGCACCGGGCGTTCCCGCACTCGTCGGGCAAGCGCAAGCAGGTGGCGGTCGCCGTCGAGCGGGTCCGGAAGTTCCGCAACCGCCTCGCCCACCACGACTCGACGATCAACGTCGACATCCCCTTCGAGATCCGTCAGATCTTCGAGCTCGCCGCCTTCATCGACGCGGACGCCGCCGCCTGGCTCGAACGGCTCAGCGCCGTGATGACGGTGTACGCGCAGCGACCGGTGACGCTGGAGGACACCGTCGTCGTGCCGGCGAAGCACGCCTGGTCCCTTTACGAGAGCTGCCGGGCCTACGTCTGCCAGGCCGGACGAGCCTTCCGACCGGTCGACCGCATCGCCTTCTACGCCGACCGCGAAGTCAAGCAGGAGGTCCCCGCCGTGCTCCACCGGCGTGACAACGTCGAGTGGAGCCCCGAGGAGGCGGCTCGGCTGCGCGGCTCGGACGACCGCGCGGACCGCAGGATCGCCGAGGTGATCGACGCATCGATCGCGAGCTGGACGGATGGTCGCTACCAGGTCTTCCTGCTGACCTCCCCGGGACATCCCTCCCACCGCCGGTTGGGCGCGGCGCTGCCGCACGGGGGGACCGGCCGTGGATCGGCGTTCGTGCAGCGGCAGCGGTACACGTCGCTCCACGCGTTGGAGACCGCCGGCACCACTGCCGATCTCCGGTGACCTGCCCCCGGCTGTTCCGCCTGCTGCGCTAACGACCACCCGGGTCGCGGACGACTACCCCTGGTAGTCCTGTTCCCGCACCGGGGGAGTCCGCGTTGCGCAAGGAGCCGTCGCTGACGTTCGAGGGTGCGCTGCGCGTCCTCGGCAAGTACGACCCCGAGTGGGTCGGGTTGCTCGACAAGGCGTTGGGCGGGGCCGTGCTCGGGGCGGGTGCGGCCGCGCTGGGGCCCGCCGGGTTGGCGGTCGTCGCGCCGCTGTGGGGGTGGGTCGACCAGAAGAACGAGGCGATGGGGCTGCTCCGGTCCCTGGTCTCGTCCCTGTCGGGGCGATTGGCCGGCGTGTCCGGTCTGGAACGCCGCGAACTCGTGGCCGCCGCCCACACGACCATCGTCGTGGCCGCGTACTTCGAGGTGTTCGAGGAGGCCGTGGGCCGTCCGCTGGTGAAGGAGTTGGCGATCACCCAGCGCGAGCGGCGCGTCCTGGCCGGCGGGGACGCGGTCGGGTGGGTGCTGTCGAACGAGGTCCCGATCCCGTCGCCGACCCGGGGGTTCCACGAGAACCTGGAGTCGTTGCGCGCCTGGTTCGGCATTCTGGACGCCCGCACGGTCGCCTTCCTGAGAGGGCTTGCCGCCTGGCCGGGCGGGGACCTGGACGGGCTCCCGGCGTCGGCCTGCGGTCGGTACGAGTCGATGTACGTGACCCTGGCGGCGGAGGTGCCGGAGTTCGCGATCTGGAGCTCGCTGGGCGAGCACGCCGCCACCCGCGCCCTGCTGACCGCGCCGACCGACGCGTTGCGGCGGGTCGAAGCGCTGCTCGGCCTGGTCGCGCGGCAGGACGTCGGTCCGGACCAACCGACTGCCCTGCGGCGCGCCAACGTCGGTGTGCTGGACCTGCCGGTCGTGCCGACCGACGCCGAGCGCTACGGGACGGACATCACGTTCCCGCCGGTCGGCGAGGTCTTCGTGAACCCGAGGTACCGGATCGCGCCCCACGTGCCGGGGTGCCGCCCCGCCGACGAGAACTGGTGGGACGAGCTGCCGGTGGCGGACGACTTCGACGTGATGATCACGTCCTACCTCCTCTCCCCGGACGCGACCCGCGTGCCGCTGCTCCTGCTCGGCCACCCGGGAGCGGGGAAATCGCTGCTCACCAAGGTCCTGGCGGCCCGGTTGCCGGCCGCCGACCACACCGTCGTCCGCGTGCCGCTGCGGTCGGTCGAGGCCGAGGCGCCGATCCTCGACCAGGTCCAGCAGGCGCTCGACAACGCGACGCACCGCCGGGTCCGGTGGCACGAGCTGACCGACCAGAGCGCGAACGCGCTGCGGGTCGTGATCCTCGACGGCCTGGACGAACTGCTCCAGGCCGCGCAGCACGACCGGAGCGCCTACCTGCGGGAGGTGGCCGAGTTCCAGCGGGTCGAGGCGCTGCAGGACCGGCCGGTGGCGTTCGTCGTGACGTCGCGGACCGTCGTGGCCGACCGCGTGACCATCCCGGACGGCGTGACGGTGGTGAAGCTGGAGGAGTTCGACGAGGCGCAGATCGGGACCTGGCTCGACGTCTGGCGACGGACCAACGCGGCGGCGGTCGGCGACGGCCGCGTGCGGGCACTGACCAGGGAGGAGGCGCTGCGGCAGCCCGACCTGGCCGGCCAACCGCTGCTGCTGCTGATGCTGGCGATCTACGCGGCCGACCCGACCACGCCGGTCCTGGAGGAGGGCACGTCGAAGTCGGTGCTGTACGAGCGGATCTTCGACAACTTCGCCCGTCGCGAGGTCTCGAAGCGCTCCGTGCCGCCGGGTGACGTGGAGGCGGAGGTGGAGGAGCAGGTCCACCGGTTGTCGGTCGCTGCGCTGGCCATGGTCAACCGGGGCGTGCAGCACCTGCGCGAGGCGGACCTCCAAGCGGACCTGGAAGCCCTGGAAGTCGTATCGCGCGGGGCATCGGGGCAGGGAAAGCGGTTGCTGGGCGAGTTCTTCTTCGTGCACACGGCGGAGGCGAACCTGCTGGGGGACGACACCGCCGAGCGGGCCTACGAATTCCTGCACGCCACGTTCGTCGAGTACCTCGTCGCCCGGTTCGTGGTGCGTGCCCTCCGTGTCGCCGCCGACGCGGCCTATGGGGGAAAGTTCGGTGCACGCGAACCTGATGACGACCTCCTCCGCGCCGTTCTGTCCCACCAGGTGTTGGCGGTACGCAAATCCACTCTGGGGTTCGTGGGGGAGATCCTTTCCGGCTTCCGCGATGAGCAGGAGCCCGTGCGACGACTGTTGACCGAGTTGTACGCCTCGTACCGGAGACGGCCTACCTCGCAGAGGTACGAGCTGTACAGCCCGACACCGGTCGACCACATCCGCCGCTTGGCCCTCTACTCGGCCAACCTGGTCGCACTGGGCGCGGAAGTCGACGTCGCAGGCGATCCGGAGGGTTGGCGGTCGACCCTCGCGCTGTGGCGTTCAGGGTTGGACGTGGACGGTCTGACCGCCATGGTCGACTTCGCCAGGTCGAAGGATTTGTCTTGTGATCCGAAGGATTACCTGTCGATGCGGCCGAGGTTCGAGCATGAGATGGCGGCACTGGAGGGGGATTTACAAAAAGCTCGGTTGATGCGGTTCGCGGCATTCGTGGGTGGCATTTTGGTGATCGACAGCCCACTTGGAGCCATGGCAGCCCTGGATGATGTCATTACGATGGCATTTGGATTCGTCAAAAATAACCTCCGTTTTCTTGTAACTCGAGATTTTTTGGGAAAATTCGATAAGGGGGGTGACGATCCTAGGGTATCTTTGGCTCTCGCCTACTATCAGTCGAATTTGTTCGAAGCTTTCGCCGAATTTCACGATCCGGCGCTCTACGCCTCGGTGAGGCCGGAAGCGCGGGCGGTGTTCCGGCTCGTGGCTGCCCGGTTCGCCGATGGCGGAGACCGGAAGGCGTGGTGGGACGAGTTGGCCCGGTCGATCCCGGAGGGGGCGGACGACAGCGGGGAGGTCGCGCCCGAACGCCTCCTGGAGCTGTTCATCGGCCCGCCTCGCAAGCCCGAGTCTCACTCAGTGAACACGGTTGATGACTAAGGGTTGCCGAGGTTGCTTCAATGCCCCATGCGCTTGTTCACCGTGATCCTGTCCACGCTCGCGGCGTTGACGAGCTTCGCCGTGCCCGCCCAAGCCGCCAGTCCCATCAGCTTGACCAGCGGTTTCTACGTCGACCCGAACTCCAACCCGGCCGTCTGGGTGCGGGGGAACGGCGGTGACGGCCGCATGGCCGCCATCCGGGACAACATCGCCACCAAGCCCATGGCCCGGTGGTTCGGCAGCTGGAGCGGCGACATCGGCCAGGCGGTCGGGTCGTTCGTCGGCGCGGCCGACTCCGCCGACAAGCTGCCCGTGCTGGTCGCCTACAACATCCCCGGCCGGGACGCGTGCGGCGGGCACTCGGGCGGCGGGGCGGGGTCTCCCGCCGCTTACCGGAGCTGGATCGCGGCCTTCGCCTCGGCCATCGGGAACCGACCCGCCGTCGTGGTCATCGAGCCCGACTCGCTGGCCGACTTCAACTGCATGACGCCCGAGCGCGTCACCGAGCGCAACGCGATGATCCGGTTCGCCACCGAGCAGTTCCGCGACCGCGCCCCGAACACGTGGGCCTACCTGGACGCGGGCAACGCCAGGTGGGTCCCGGCGAACACCATGGCGCAGCGGCTCGACGCGGCCGGCGTGCGGAACGTCCGCGGGTTCTCCGTCAACGTCTCCAACTACTACACGACCGCCGAGTCCACGACCTACGGCAACGCCGTCAACGGCTCGCTGCCCGGCTACACCAAGACCTTCGTGGTCGACACCTCCCGCAACGGCAAGGGGCACAACGGCGAGTGGTGCAACCCCGGCCAGCGGCAGCTCGGCGCCACCGCGCGGACCGGCGGGGGCGCGGAGATGCTGCTGTGGGTGAAGGTCCCCGGCGACTCGGACGGCAACTGCGGCACGGCCCCGAACACGCCGGCGGGGACGTTCGACCCGGAGATCGCCTACCGGCTGGTGTTCGGGTACTGACCCGCGGCCTACCGAGGGGTATGGCGGAGCGGGGCGAAAAACACCGTCCGGCCAGGCGAAACGGGTCCTAGGATCGCGTCGGCGCTTCCCCGCACGGCGCGGTGTGGGCCGCCGAAGCGCACCCCACGGCCCCCCAGGAGCTGCCCCGCCATGCCCCACGGCCCCCTCGACCACCGCTACCGGGGCGAGCACCCCGTCCGCACCCTGCTCTACCTGTTCCGCGAGGACCGGGGGCGGCTCGCGCTCGGCGCGGGCGCGTTCTTCGTCAAGCACAGCCCCACCTGGCTGACGCCCGTCATCACCGCGCACGTCGTCGACGTCGTGGTCGAGCGCGAGCCGCTGCTCGGCGTCTGGGTCGGCGCCGGCCTGCTGCTGGTGATGCTGGTGCTGAACTACCCGTTCGCCGTCCTCTACACGCGCTGGTGGTACGGCAGCGCCCGCCGGACGGGGCTGCGGGTGCGCTCGGCGCTCAGCCGCCGGATGCAGCAGCTGTCCATCGGCTACCACGCGCGGGTCAGCGCGGGGGTGCTCCAGACCAAGGTCATCCGCGACGTCGAGAGCATCGAGACGGCCACCCAGCAGGTCGGCGACCAGAGCCTGTCCGCGCTGGCCACGCTCACCGGCGCGCTCGTCGTGATCGGGCTGGGCGCGCCCGCGTTCCTGCCGGTCTTCCTGGTCGTGGTGCCCGTCGCGTCCGTGCTGGTCATGTGGCTGCGCGGCCGGCTGCGCGCGCACAACGAGTCGTTCCGCCAGGAGGTGGAGCGGCTGTCGTCGCGGGTCGGCGAGATGACCACGCTCATCCCGATCACCCGCGCGCACGGCCTGGAGCGCACCGCCCTCGACCGGATGGACGGCACGCTGCGCCAGGTGTTCCACGCGGGCATGCGGCTCGACGGCCTCAACGTCCGCTTCGGCGCCCTCGCCTGGATCACGCTGAACGCGCTGGGCGTCGGCTGCCTCGTCGGCTCGGCCCTGGCCGCCTACCACGGCCTGCTGGCCGTCACGCCCGGTGACGTCGTCATGCTCAGCGCCTACTTCGCCTCGCTCACCGGCGCGGTGACCACGTTGATGAGCCTCACCCCGCTGATCAGCAAGGGGCTGGAGTCGGTGCGGTCGCTCGGCGAGGTGCTCCAGGCCCCGGACCTGGAGCACAACGCGGGCAAGGCGCGGGTCGACGTCGTGCGCGGCGGCGTGCGGTTCGAGGACGTCGGCTACGCCTACCCGGGGTCGGGGCGGAACTCGATCAGCGACTTCAGCCTCGACGTGCGGCCGGGGGAGACCGTCGCGCTGGTCGGCGCGTCCGGCGCGGGCAAGTCGACGGCGCTGAACCTGGTCATCGGCTTCCTGCGGCCCACCGAGGGCCGCATCCTGCTCGACGGCGTCGACATGGAGACCCTCGACCTGCGCAGCTACCGCCGGTTCGTGTCCGTGGTGCCGCAGGAGTCGATCCTGTTCGAGGGCACGATCCGGGACAACGTCACCTACGGCCTGGAGGGCGTCACCGAGGACGTCGTGCGGCGGGCCCTGGACGACGCCAACGCGCTGGAGTTCATCGACCGCCTGCCGGCCGGGCTGGACACCGTGGTCGGCGACCGCGGCGCACGGCTGTCGGGCGGCCAGAAGCAGCGCCTGGCCATCGCCCGCGCCCTCGTCCGCGACCCGCGCGTGCTGGTGCTGGACGAGGCGACCTCGGCGCTGGACAACCGGTCCGAGGCGCTCGTGCAGCAGGCGCTGGCCCGGCTGGTGCGCGGGCGCACGGTGTTCGTCGTGGCGCACCGGCTGTCCACGATCCGCAACGCCGACCGGATCGTGGTGGTGGACGACGGGCGGATCGCGGAGGTCGGCTCGCACGACGAGCTGGTGCGGAGGGGCGGGCTGTACGCCCGGACCCAGACGGCCTGAGGGCTACCTCTTCGTGAGCAGCGTCGGGCCCACGATCTTGCGCGCGATCTTGCGCAGCTTCGACTTGGGCGTCTGCGGCGTCGCCGACGACAACGCCCTCGCCGCGGCGGAAGCGGGTGCCTGGGCGGAGGCGGGCGTGGGCGCGGAAGCCGGCGCGGAAGCGGGCGCGGCGGGGGCCGGGGTGACGGGGGCGGCCGGGGCGGGGGCCGGCGGCAGGTCCGAGATCGCCGGGAGGACGGTCGTGGCCTGCGGGTCCACCGGCGGGAGGGGGGCCGGGGCGGGCGCGGGAACCGGCGCGGGAGTGGGCGCGGGTGCGGCGACGGGGGCGGCGGTCGGCACGGAGATCGGCGCGGGCGCGGGGATCGGCGCGGGGGCGGGCGCGGTGACGGGGAGCGTGCCGCTCACCGGCAGTGTCGCGGGCACCGTGGCCCCGCCGAGCTGAGCGCCGCCGAGCTGAGCGCCGCCGAGCTGAGCGCCGCCGAGCTGAGCGCCGCCGAGCTGAGCGCCGCCGAGCTGAGCGCCGCCGAGCTGAGCGCCGCCGAGCTGAGCGCCGTTGGGCTGAGCGCCGTTGAGCTGGGCCCCGCCGAGCTGAGCGCCGTTGGGCTTGGCGCCGTTGACCGGCGCGCCGTCGAACTGGGGGGCGGGCGGCTCGCCGAGCAGGATCGCGAACGGCGGCTTGGCGCGCTGGCCCTGCCGCCCGTCGGGCGGGGTGGGCTCGATCAGCGCCGGGATGAACGGACGCCCGACGCCCGGGTGGGCGGGCTTGGTGGACACCGGTGCGGACATCGGGGCGGACACCGGCGAGGACACCGGGGCGGGAGCGGGTGTGGCGACCGGCGGAGGGGTGCTGACCTGCGCCGCGACCGGCTTCACGTTGGTCGCGGTCATCGGTTCGGACGTGGGCCACGCGGGCTCGGAGAGCACGGCGACGGGCTTGATGCGGACCGTGGGGGTGTCGTTGCTTCGCTGGGGCTGTGTGGGCACCTGGCTTGACGTCACCCCTCGATCTTGCCAAAACACGGTCGGTAGTCCAGGACGGGTGAGTCAGCACCACCAGCCGCACGGCCTGCGCGTCGTGGTCGTGGTGGTCGACGTGGTCGTGGTCGGCCGGCGCGTGGTGGTCGTGGTCTGCCTGGTCGTCGTGGTGGTGGGCGTGGTCGTGGTGATCGCCTGCGACGTGGTCGTCGTGGTGGTCCGCGACACGGTCGTGGTGGTGGTCACAGCGGTGGTCGTGGAGGTCGTCGTCGTGGTGCTGCTCGACGTCGGCACCCCGCCCGTCGGCGACTCGGCGCGGCTGGGCGGCTCGCTGCCCTTCACGACCACGATGTGCCCGACGTCCGACGGCGCGGGCGGCGCGGGGCCGTCCCCGGTCGCGGTCAGCGTGGAGAAGCCGACGAGGGCCGCGACGGCCGCACCGACGAGGGCCCCCAGGGCGAGCCGTACGGGTCCACCCGACGCGGTGAGCATCCACCACCACTACCGGGCATCCCTCAACCGGGTCAAATCGGGCCGAAGTACTGGTACCGGCCCGGAACTTCGGGTATCGGGCCGGTACCAGTGGTCACGCGGTCACGCGAGGGTGGCGGTCAGCGTGATCTCGGTGCCCGCCAGCGCCTGGCTGACCGGGCAGTTCTTCTTGGCGTTCTCGGCGGCCTCGGCGAACGCGTCGGCGTCCAGGCCGGGCACGACCGCGGTGACGGTCAGGTGGATGCCGGTGATGCCGGTGCCGGGCTTGAACGTCACCTCGGCCGAGGTGTCCACGGTCTGCGGCGGGGTGCCCGCCTGCGCGAGGCCGTGCGACAGCGCCATCGAGTAGCAGGACGAGTGCGCGGCCGCGATCAGCTCCTCCGGGCTGGTCTTGCCGTTCGCCGCCTCCGCGCGGGAGGGCCAGCTCACGTCGAACGAACCGACGCCCGAGGACTCCAGGGCGACGTTGCCCTTGCCCTCCAGCAGGTTGCCTTCCCAGTGCGTGGTCGCCTTGCGGGTGGTGGCCATGTCTGCAACTCCGTCTTCGACGAGGAAACCCTTCGCCGCCAAACCTAACGGTCCACCGGGGGCCGCGCCCGCACCAGTGGTCGACAACGTGAAAGGCCCCCGGTGCGGACACCGGGGGCCTTTCACGAGAGCGGATGACGAGACTCGAACTCGCGACCCTCACCTTGGCAAGGTGATGCGCTACCAACTGCGCTACATCCGCCTGACACGAAGAACTATAGACCATGCCTCAAACGGCGTTCGCACCGGGGGGTGGCACCCGGGTCAACAGGCGGTCCACCTCGGACAACCGCTCCTTCGACCACCGCCACTCCCACAGCGGGCGCACCCGGTCGACGACCTCCGCCGGCAGCCACGGCGCGACCTCGTCGCGCAGTTCCCACTCGTCGAACACGTGCTCGTAGAAGCTGACCACCGACGCGTCCGACAGGAACCGCTCCGGCTGCCGGAAGCACCAGTGGGCGAATTCGTAGACCCGGCGGAGCGCCTCGCGGTCGCCGTCCCGGTGCGCCTCCAGGGCCAGTTGCCACAGCTCCGAGAGGAACACGTGGCACGACCAGGACTCGCGCTCGACGACGGCGCTCAGCTCGGGGAGGAGGGCGGAAGCCCTTGTGCGCCAGTCGACCACGCGGCAGGAGCGTACTCGCCGCGCGACCCCCCGGAACGCCACCGACCACCACCTGACGCCCACCCGTGACCGGTCCGTCACCGGGAGCGTTGCGGGGTGCGGGTGCAGCGACTGACCCGAACGGCCCACACCGTCCGGCTGGTCTTCGGTATCGGGTCGCTATCACTTCGGAGCGCGGACCACCCGTTTGTGGCATCTTGACGAGCGGACCACAGGGCGGGCGGGAGGTGCCGGGCGGGATGGCCGGAGATGCCGATTTCGACCGGGAACTGCTCGCCAGGGTCAGGGCGGGCGACGACGCCGCGTTCGGCGAGCTGTTCACCCACCACGCCGACGCCGTTCGCCGGTTCGCCCTGCGGCACGTGCGCGAGCACGCCGAGGCCGACGACCTGACCGCCGAGGCGTTCTTCCGGGTGCTCCAGGCGATCCGCCGGGGCAACGGCCCCACCGACCACGTGCGCACCTACCTGCTGACCGTCGCGCGCCGGGTGGCGTGGGAGTGGAGCGGGCGGCGGCGGGACGTGCCGGTGGAGGACGAGGAGCTGAGCAGGCGCGTCGAGCCGTTCCCCGACGCCACGGCGAACCGCCCCGAGCACACGCTGATCTCGCGCGCCTTCACGAGCCTGCCGGAGCGGTGGCGCACCGTGCTGTGGCAGGTCGAGGTGGAGGGCGCCCGGCCGTCCGCGGTCGCGCCGAGCTACGGCCTGAGCCCCAACGCGATGGCCGCCCTGGCCCGCCGCGCCCGGGAGGGCCTGCGCGCGGCCTACCTCCAGGCGCACCTGGCCGAGGACACCGGCCCGCGCGCGTGCAGCTCGGTGGTGGCCAAGCTCGGCACGTACGTGGCGGGCGGCGTGCAGGGCGCCGAGCACAAGCGCATCCGCAAGCACCTCCGGACGTGCTCCTCGTGCAACGCGCTGCACGCCGAGCTGACCGAGGTCTGCTCGTCGCTGCGGGCGCACGCGGCCCTCATGGCGGTACCGGCGGCGGTGACCGCCCTGGCCACGACCTCGCTGGTCACCGGCCCGCTGGCGGCGACCCCCCTCGTCTCGGCACCCCTCGTCTCGACCCCCCTCGTCTCGGCACCGCTGATCTCCACCCCCTTCGTCTCGGCACCGCTGCTCGCGCCGGCCGCGGCGGGCAAGGCCGCGCTGCTCACCGGCCGGGTCAAGCTGGTGCTCGCGGCGGCGGCGTCGGCCGCGGCGGTCGGCCTGTTCGGGGTGCTGGCGGGCGCGTTCACCGGCGCGCCCGGCCCCGCCCTCGTGCAGCCCGGCCCGGACGGCGCGCCCGGCGGGCACGTGCTGGCGCTGTGCACGACGACCGGACCGACCGCGACCGGCACGGCGACCAGCGAGACCTCGCCCGCCGCCGCGGCGTGGGTCGCGCACACCAGGACCCAGGCCCGCACGGTCACCGCGCCCCCGGCGGCGTCCGCGACGACGACCGCCGACGCGGTGCCCGGTCAACCGGCCGGCGGCACCCCGGCGTCCGACCGGCCCGGGGCCCGCCTGCTGACCGACACCGCCCCGAGCACGTCCGGGGCCGTCCCCGGCCCCGGCGGGTCGGCCACCCCGGCCGGCACGACCACGGGACCCACCAGCGCCGGACCCACCAGCGCGGGCTCCACCGCGGTGGAACCCACCACCGCGAAGCCCCCGACGACCACGTCCCCGGTGCCGCCGTCCGACACGGCGCTGCTGGCCACGACCACCACCGCGTCCGCCGAACCCGGACCCGGGCCGACGAGGGCGGAACCGGTCACCACGCCCACCACGGTGACCCTCTACCCGACACCGACCGCTCTCACACCCGCGTAACTGCGGGTTTTCACCCACGAGGTGCAAGACTTTGCCGGTAGCGTGGGACACGCTGAGTGATCGCTCGACGTCTGAGGAGACGGTGATGACGCGGCTGGTGCGCGGCGCTGACGGCCGGATGTGGACTGTGCGCAGCCAGGTCCAATGGCGCAACCCGGCGGCCGACGCCGACTTCGAGCACGACGTGAGCGGCGGCCACGGCCCCGGCGTGCTGATGCTGACCATCGTGGTCGTGATGGCCGTCGTGCTGGTGGCCTGGACGCCCGCCGACGTAGTCGTGCCCGCCTGGCTGATCGTGGCGCTGGTGCTGCTGTTCCTGTTCTTCCCGGTCCGCTGGGCGCTGCGCCGGCCGTGGGTGGTGGCGGCGGAGTCGAAGAAGACCGACGAGCTGCCGCCGGAGCGGTGGGTCGGCACGGTGCGCGGCATCCTGGTCGTGCGCGACGAGGTCGCCAAGGTGGCCCGCAAGATCGAGATGTACTCGCTGCCCGACCTGGACGGCCCGCTCCAGCCGGTCGACTGAACCCACCGGACCGGCCCGCCGGTGTCACCCGGTCGACTGAACGCCGTCGGCGGGTGACACTGGACGCGTGCCGGAACTCCCCGAGGTCGAGGCCCTCGCCCACCACCTGCGCGAGCACGCGGTCGGCCGCACCGTGCACCGGGTGGACGTCTCGTCGTTGCAGGTGCTCAAGACGGTCGCGCCGCCCTGGACGGAGCTCCAGGGCCGGGAGGTGACGGGCGCCGGCCGGTTCGGCAAGCACCTCGACCTGGACTGCGGCGGCCTGCACCTCGTGGTGCACCTGGCGCGCGCCGGGTGGCTGCGCTGGTCGGAGCACCTGTCCGCGGTCCCGCCCAAGCCCGGCCGGGGCCCGCTGGCGCTGCGCGTGCACCTCGGCCCGCCGGGGGAGGGGCCCGGGTTCGACCTGACCGAGGCGGGCACCAGGAAGGGCCTGGCGGCGTGGGTCGTGGCCGACCCGCGCGAGGTGCCGGGCGTCGCGCGGCTCGGGCCGGACGCGCTGTCGGTGACCCGCACGCAGCTGGAGGACCTGTTCGCCGGCCGCACCGAGCGCCTCAAGACCGCGCTGACCGACCAGACCGTCCTGGCCGGGGTGGGCAACGCCTACTCCGACGAGATCATGCACACCGCGCGCCTGTCGCCCTACGCGACGGCCGGGAAGCTGCCCGCCGAGGCGCTGGACCGGCTGCACGAGGCGCTGGTCGGCGTCCTGACCGACGCCGTGGAGCGGTCGGTGGGGCAGGGCTCGGCCACCCTGAAGGGCGAGAAGCGGTCGGGGCTGAGGGTGCACGCGCGGACCGGCCTGCCGTGCCCCGTGTGCGGTGACGCGGTGCGCGAGGTGTCGTTCGCCGACAAGGCGTTCCAGTACTGCCCGACGTGCCAGACGGGCGGCAGGCCGCTGGCCGACCGCCGGATGTCACGCCTGCTGAAGTAGGTCACACGTCCGGGTGGACCCGTGCTTGTGCACGCCCTGCCCGGCAACTCCCCCTGGTGACAGCTCGACCACTTGGAGGAGTCATGGACATCCGCATCGCCGCCGCCGTCACCGGTGCCGCCCTGAGCCTGGCGACCATCGCCGGCGTGGCCGCCGCGTCCTCGGACACGCCCCCGGCCGCGAGTACCGGGAGCGGCACCTTCGACGCCCAGGAGCGGGTCACGCTGTGCGAGATCCTGGAGGAGGCCGGCCTGTACGACGAACCGGACATGGAGGAGCTGCTCGCGTTCCTCGGGTGCGACGTCGAGGAGACGACCACCAGCACGACGTCCGACGCGCCGGCCAACTGAGGCCGCCGGGGCGCGGTTCGGTGGTCGGATCGCGCCCACTCTCCGTCACCGCCTCGCTGTTCTGTCACTCGATCGGGTAGGCAACCGGTCACGGCCGCCGCCAATTCATCGGATGTGCACGTGTCCGGCCGCCGATCCCCTTGCCTACGCGGCCCCCACGGCACAGCATGGACGCCGTGCGTGACCTCCTGACCGAGCGCGCGGTCCTCGGCGTCATCGCGACCCTGGCCGTCCTCGGCCTCTTCGTGATGCTGTGCCGTGCCCGCAGGGTGAGCACGTCGGTCGAGGACGCCGTGATGGACATGCTGCACCGCATGTCCAAGGCGTCCGCCGACCTGCGCGAGGGCCTGACCGAGGACGCCGCCAACAAGGCCACCCCGCACCTGCGGGAGATGCTGCGCTGCGTCGCCGTCGGCATCACCGACCACGAGGGCACGCTGCTGTCCTGGGACGGCGAGGCGAACGACCACTACGAGTTCCTGCGCACGTTCATCGAGCGCGCCATCGGCGAGGGCCACAAGGAGCACGTCGAGCACAAGAAGCTCGACTGCGAGCTGCCCGGCCCGTGCCTGCTGCACAGCGCGGTGATCGTGCCCCTGGTGGTGGAGAACGAGGTCGCGGGCACGCTGATCGTGGTCAGCGGGGTCGCGAACAAGCGCCAGATCCGGATGGCCGAGGAGACCGCGCGGTTCGTCTCCACCCAGCTTGAGCTGGAGGTGCTCCAGAAGTCCCGGCAGGCGCTGGCGCAGGCCGAGGTGCGGGCGCTGCGGGCGCAGATCTCGCCGCACTTCGTCTACAACGCGCTCAACACGATCTCGTCGCTGATCCGCACCGACCCGGCGCACGCCCGCGAGCTGCTCCAGGAGTTCGCCGAGTTCACCCGCTACTCGTTCCGCACCGACGGCTTCTTCACCACGCTGTCCGACGAGCTGACCAACATCCACCGCTACCTGACCATCGAGCAGGCCCGGTACGGCGCGCGCCTCAACGTGCGGCTCAAGATCGCGCCCGAGGTGCTCCAGGTCGTGCTGCCGTTCCTGGTGCTGCAACCCCTGGTGGAGAACGCGGTCCGGCACGGCCTGGCCAAGAAGCCCGGCGGCGGGCTGCTCACGATCATCGCCGAGGACAACGGCGCGGAGGCGTTGATCTCGGTCGAGGACGACGGCGTCGGCATGGACCCGGACCGGTTGTTCGAGGACCTCAAGGACGCCCACCAGACCGGCGCGCACGTCGGCCTGGGCAACATCAACCACCGGATGCGGGCGGTGTTCGGCGACGACTACGCCCTCGTCGTGGAGACCGCGCCGGACGCCGGCATGAAGATCATCCTGAAGATCCCCAAGTACAGCCGGGGCGTGCGCACGAACCTGCCGCTGGTGCCGCCGAGGCTGGAGGACACCACCGAGCAGCCCGCGATCAGGGCCTGACCACCCGGGCCGGGCCCGGCGACCGGGCCCCGACCGTCAGGCGGCGGCCACCGCCAGCGCGGCGACCACCATCACCGCGCACACCGACCACGTGATCCACATCCAGTAGACGTGCATCGTCGTCGGCCCGTCCGGGTTCTTCTTGCCCCGGTCGTCCCACCACTCGACGTAGCGTTCGAGCCACCGGATCGGGTTGAACGTCACCGCCCGATGTTAGCTCTGCCACTCGACCGCGCCGCTGCACGTAAGGTCGTGGGCATGAGCGTGACGGACAAGATCGCCCGGTTGCCCAGGATCGTCGGTGAGCGGACCGAGCGCGGCCCCGTGGTGGCCGCCGTCCGCCTGCACGGCGTCATCACCCCCACGCCCACCCCGATGGCGCGCAACACCATCAGCGCCCAGACCGTCGAGACCGCGCTGACCCGCGCGTTCGACCACGACCGGCTGGTGGCCGTCGCGCTGCTGGTCAACTCGCCCGGCGGCGCGCCCACGCAGTCCGCGCTGGTCGCCGAGCGCGTCCGCGAGCTGGCGGCGAAGAAGCGGGTGCCCGTCCTGGCGTTCTGCGAGGACGTCGCGGCCTCCGGCGGCTACTGGCTGGCCTGCGCGGGCGACGAGATCTACGCCCACGGCACGTCCCTGGTGGGGTCGATCGGCGTGGTCAGCTCCGGGTTCGGCCTCGACGGCCTGATCGGGAAGTACGGCGTGGAGCGCCGCGTGCACGCGGCGGGCGACAACAAGGTGCGCCTCGACCCGTTCTCCCCGGAGAAGCCCGAGGACGTCGAGTGGCTCAAGGGCCTCCAGGCCGAGCTGCACGAGCAGTTCGCGGCGTGGGTCCGCGAGCGCCGCGGGACCAAGCTCAAGGGCACCGACGACGAGCTGTTCAACGGCGAGGTGTGGACCGGCGCGAAGGCCCTCGAACTCGGCCTGGTCGACGGGATCGGCACGCTGCGCAGCGTCGTCGCCAAGCGCTACCCGGACGCCGAGATCGCCGTCGCCGAGCCCCGCCGCCCCTTCCTCGCCCGCTTCGGGCTGGCCGGCGCCACCACCCGATCGGGGGACTTCCTGCTGGAGGGCCTCGCCGCCCTGGAGGAGCGGTCGCGCTGGTCGCGATTCGGCTTGTGACGCCGGGGCCGGTAACAGGTCCGGCAACCGGCGTAGACAGCGACCCCGCTCGATGGGCAAGATGCGCGGCACAGTGAGTACACCCAAGAACCCCAACACCCCGAAGAACACCGACGGCGCCGGTCTCCTCGTCCTGGCGGTGGACGACGAGGCCCCCGGCCTGAGCGAGATCAAGTACCTGCTGGAGAGCAGCCCGCACATCAGGCGCGTGCTCACGGCCTTCGACGCCGCCGAGGCGCTGCGCATCCTCCGGGGCGACTACGACGCCGAGGTGATGGACCGCCAGAAGGCCGGCCTGCCGCCGGTCGACGCGGTGTTCGCGGACATCAACATGCCGGGGCTGAGCGGCACGGACCTCGCGCGCGTGCTGGGCGCGTTCCGCGCGCCGCCGGCGCTGGTGTTCGTGACGGGCGTCGAGCACTCGGAGGCCGTGGTGGCCTTCGAGGTGGGCGCGCTGGACTTCGTGACGAAGCCGATCAACGAGGACCGGGTCAACAAGGCCATCTCGCGGGTCGTCGAGCGGGTCGCGTCGACCCCGACGGCCCTGCCCGAGCCGACCGCGGCGGCCGAACCGCAGGACGACGAGGTGATCCCGGTCGAGCTGGGCGGCACGATCAAGCTCGTGCCCCGGGCCACCGTCCGGTACGTGGAGGCGCAGGGCGACTACGCCCGCCTGCACACCAACGACGGCGCGAGCCACCTCGTGCGCATCCCCCTGGCCCAGCTGGAGGACCGCTGGGAGAACGCCGGGTTCGTGCGCATCCACCGGTCCTACCTGGTGGCGCTGCCGCTGGTGACCGAGCTGCGCATGACGTCGAACGGGTACGCGGTGGTGATCGGCTCCGGCGACGACGCGAAGGAGCTGCCGGTGAGCCGGCGGCACACGCGCGAGCTGAAGGAGCGGCTCGTCCGACCGCCCAAGAGCAGTTGGGGATGACCGAGCACCCCGGCCCGCCCGGGCAACCGGACCAGCCGCCGCCCGCCGGGCGCGACACCTGGTCGCCGGTGCCGGGCGCGGCGGTCCCCGTCCCACCCGCGTACGGCCGGTCCGCGTCCGGTTCGTCCGCACCCGGCCCGCCGGCTCACGGTTCGACCACGCCCGGTTCGTCCGCGTCCGGTTCGTCGGCTCCCGGCTCGTCAACTCCCGGTTCGCCGGTTCCGGGTTCGCCGGCCCCGGGGCGGAAACCGCGTCGCCGGCGGGTGGTGCTGGCCGACCCGAAGGGGCGCGGTCGCGTGCTGCGCACCATCATCGAGCTGGAGGAGCAGACCAGCGTCGGCGAGAAGCTGATCCGCGACCTCATCCGCCAGCAGCTGCGCACCGGCCTGGCGCTCGGCGGCACGAC
This sequence comes from Saccharothrix sabaoui, assembly GCF_051756985.1. Classification (NCBI taxonomy): domain Bacteria; kingdom Bacillati; phylum Actinomycetota; class Actinomycetes; order Pseudonocardiales; family Pseudonocardiaceae; genus Saccharothrix; species Saccharothrix sabaoui. The sequence continues at coordinate 43,527 of NZ_JBPKJK010000005.1, read as the reverse complement.
GCTGCTGTTCCTCGCCGCGCTGCCGGGGGTGTTCTTCGCGCTGCCCCAGCTCTCGGACGTGCACCTGCTGGGCGTGCGGCTGCCGTGGGTGCTGCTGGGCCTGCTGCCGTTCCCGCTGTGCTACGGCGTCGGCTACGCCTACCGCAGGCTCGCCGAGCGGCACGAGCAGGACTTCGTGAACTCGGTGGACCGGTGATCCAGAACCTGTGGAGCCTGGGGCTCGTCGCCCTGGTCGCCGCGCTGACGTTCCTGCTGGGCTACGTGGGCTCGCGGCGGGCGAACACCACGCCGGACTTCCTGGTGGCGCGGCGCGCGATCCCGGCGACCCGCAACGCCGCCGCCATCTCCGGCGAGTACCTGTCGGCCGCGTCGTTCCTCGGCGTCGCCGGGCTGGTGCTCAAGGACGGCGTCGACGCGCTGTGGTACCCGATCGGCTTCACCGCGGGCTACCTGGCGATGATGCTGTTCGTGGCGGCGCCGCTGCGGCGGTCCGGCGCGTACACGCTGCCCGACTTCGCCGAGGCCCGCCTCGGGTCGTCGAACCTGCGCCGGTTCTGCACGTTCTTCGTGATCTGCATCGGCGTGCTGTACCTGGTGCCGCAGCTCCAGTCGGCCGGGCTGACGCTGAACACGATCACCGGCCTGCCCGCGTGGCTCGGCGGCGCGGTGGTCATCGCGATCGTGGTGGTGAACGTGCTGGGCGGCGGGATGCGGGCGATCACGCTCGTGCAGGCGTTCCAGTACTGGGGCAAGCTGTTCGCCATCGCCGCGCCGACGTTCGTGCTGTTCACGCTGTTCGCGGCGGGACCGGGCAACGGCGCGCAGGCGGTCGACTCGGACGGCGTGCTGCGGTTCCACGAGGACGTGTCCGTGACGACCACCGAGCCGGTGCGGGTGCGGGTGGGCGTGCCGCTGGAGCTGTCCGCGACCGGCCTGGTCAACGGGGCGCGGGCGGACGGCGAGGTCTACTGGACGGCCGGCGCGCACACCGTGGGCGCGGACACCGAGCTGCGGTTCACCGCGGGCACGCCGGTGCCGGTCGTGGAGGGCGCGCCGGCGGACAACGCCGACTGGCTGCGCCCGCAGACCGGCGGCGCGGCCGAGCTGTTCGAGACCTACTCGCTGATCTTCGCGACGTTCCTCGGCACCATGGGCCTGCCGCACGTGCTGGTCCGCTTCTACACCAACCCCGACGGCCGGGCCGCCCGCCGGACCGCGCTGCACGTGATCTACCTGCTCGGCCTGTTCTACCTGTTCCCCACGGTGCTGGGGGTGATCTCGCGCCAGTACCTGCCGCAGCTCCTGGTGACCGGCACGACGGACGCCGCGGTGCTGCTGCTGCCGACCACCGTGCAGCCCAACCTGCTCGGCCAGGTGCTGGGCGCGGTCGTGGCGGCGGGCGCGTTCGCCGCGTTCCTGTCCACCTCGTCCGGCCTGGTCGTCTCGGTCGCCGGGGTGGTGTCGACGGACATCCTGCCGGGCAAGGTGCGTGACTTCCGCTGGGCCACGGTGCTGACCGGCGCGGTGGCGATCCTGCTGGCGCTGGCGCTGCCGCGCTCGGACGCCTCGCTGACCGTGGCGATGTCGTTCGCGCTGGCCGCGTCCACGTTCTGCCCGCTGCTGGTGCTGGGCATCTGGTGGCGCGGGTTGACGTGGGTGGGCGCGATGGCGGGCATGGTCGTCGGCGGCGGCCTGGTGCTCGGCTCGCAGGTCGTCACGGTGGTCAGCTCGTACACGGGGGACTGGGCGCCGTCGGTGTTCTCGCAGCCGGCCCTGGTGACGGTGCCGGTGGCGTTCCTGACCATGGTCGTGATCAGCGGGTTGACGTCGCGGCGCAGGCCCGAGGACGTCAACCAGATCCTGCTGCGCTTCCACGCGCCGGACCCGCTGGGCTTCATCCGCGACCGCGACGTGCAGCGGTTCGGCTCGGCGGAGGAGAAGGCGCTCCAGGAGGGCGCGCGCCGGGACGGGCCGTCGTCCTGACGTGATCCGGAGCACCCCGCGGGGGGCTCGTCGCGGCGTGGTCCGGACCTCTCCGCGGGCGGTGGCACCACGGCCGCGCGGGCCTGACCAGCGGCGCACTCCTTCGGCCGCAGGCGTGGTAGCAGGGAGTGCGTGAAGGTCTCGAACGGGTGTAGATAAGACATCCGATCCGGTTAGCGGTGATGTCGATCACCCCAGTGGCGGTTCGTCTCAGCATTCATACCGCTCATCGCATCACTCGACTGTTGAGCGCAAGGCCACGTCCGGGGTCTTTCAGACGTGAGCCAGGTCTCCCTACGGTGCACGGCGTATCAGGAACGCACCAGGAGGCATTACGTGCCGTTCACACCGTCGTCAAACACGCGAGGAGGGGACCGTGAGCACCTCTGAGCAGCACACCCCCGACACCCAGGGCGCTCACAACTGGGTGGAAGTGCAGGAGAGCGCGGACTTCCGGGAACTGCGCCGTCGCCTGCGCAATTTCGTGTTCCCGATGGCCGGCCTGTTCCTGGCCTGGTACCTGCTGTACGTCCTGCTCGCCGACTACGCCCACGGCTTCATGTCGACGAAGGTCTTCGGCAACATCAACGTGGGCCTGATCCTCGGCCTCCTCCAGTTCGTGTCGACGTTCGCCATCACCACGCTGTACGTCCGGCACGCGAACAAGCACCTCGACCCCAAGGCGGAGAAGCTCCGCTCCGAGATCGAAGGGGGTCGGGCGTGAACGGCAACCCCTGGCTCAACATCGGCATCTTCGGCATCTTCGTCGCGGCGACCCTCGTGGTCGTCATCCGCGCGAGCCGGAACACGAAGACCGCCGCCGACTACCTCGCCGCCGGCCGCGCGTTCACCGGCCCGCAGAACGGCGTCGCCATCGCGGGCGACTACCTGTCCGCCGCGTCGTTCCTCGGCATCGCGGGCGCCATCGCGGTGAACGGCTACGACGGCTTCCTGTACTCCATCGGCTTCCTGGTCGCGTGGCTCGTCGCGCTGCTGCTGGTCGCGGAGCTGCTCCGCAACACCGGCAAGTACACGATGGGCGACGTGCTGGCGTTCCGGATGCGGCAGCGCCCGGTCCGCGCCGCCGCGGCGACGTCCACCATGGCCGTGTCGTTCTTCTACCTGCTGGCCCAGATGGCGGGCGCGGGCGGCCTCGTCGCCCTGCTGCTCGGCATCACCGGCAAGCTCGGCCAGGCCCTCGTGATCGCCGTCGTCGGCGCGCTGATGATCGCCTACGTGCTGATCGGCGGCATGAAGGGCACCACCTGGGTGCAGATCATCAAGGCGGTGCTGCTGATCATCGGCGCCGGCGTGATGACGATCTGGGTGCTCGGCAAGTTCGGCCTGAACCTGTCGTCGCTGCTCGGCGCGGCCGTCGACAACGCCCCGAAGGCCGGCGAGAAGCTCCTCGGCCCGGGTCTCCAGTACGGCGCGACCGGCACGTCCAAGCTGGACTTCCTGTCGCTGGCCCTCGCCCTGGTCCTCGGCACGGCCGGCCTGCCGCACATCCTGATGCGCTTCTACACCGTGCCGACCGCCAAGGAAGCCCGCCGCTCGGTCGTCTGGGCGATCTGGCTGATCGGCCTGTTCTACCTGTTCACGCTGGTCCTGGGCTACGGCGCGGCGGCGCTCGTCGGCCCCGACAAGATCAACGCGGCACCCGGCAAGGCGAACTCGGCGGCCCCGCTGCTCGCCGAGGCACTGGGCGGCCCGCTGCTGCTCGGCCTGATCGCCGCGGTCGCGTTCGCCACGATCCTCGCCGTGGTGGCCGGCCTGACGATCACCGCGTCGGCGTCGTTCGCGCACGACATCTACGCCAACATCATCCGCAAGAACGGCCACGACGGCGCGGTCAAGGACAAGGACGACGAGATCGCCGAGGTGAGGGTGGCGCGGCGCACCGCCATCGTCATCGGCATCGTGTCGATCCTCGGCGGCATCGCGGCCAACGGCCAGAACATCGCGTTCCTGGTGGCGCTCGCGTTCGCGGTGGCGGCGTCGGCGAACCTGCCGACCATCCTCTACTCGCTGTTCTGGAAGCGCTTCAACACCGCGGGCGCGCTGTGGAGCATCTACGGCGGCCTCGCCGTGACGATCACGCTGATCGTCCTGTCGCCGGCCGTGTCCGGGAAGCCGACCTCGATGTTCCCGAACGCCGACTTCGACCTGTTCCCGCTGTCCAACCCGGGCATCGTGTCGATCCCGGTGGCGTTCATCCTCGGTTACGTCGGCACCGTGCTGTCGAAGGAGAACGACAAGGAGAAGTACGCGGAGATGGAGGTGCGGGCGCTCACCGGCGTCGGCGCCGAGAAGGCGACCGCGCACTAGCCGCTGTCGCCCACTCACCGCGGTCGCACCGCCCACGCCGGCCGTCATCCTTTCGGGGAGGCGGCCGGCATGGTCCTCATCTCCTGTTCAACAAGGGCGTGGCAGCATGGTGTCCGTGACCGTTCCGAGCGTTGACGTGACCGACGTGCCCGCCGAACTCCCCGCCGGGAAGGTGCTGCTCGACGTCCGCGAGGCCGACGAGTGGGCCGCCGGGCACGCCCCGGGTGCCGTGCACATCCCGATGAGCGAGCTGGCGGGCCGGCTGGACGAGCTGCCCGGCGACAGCGAGCTGTACGTGGTGTGCCGCGTGGGCGGCCGGTCGGCGCGGGTCGTGCAGTACCTGAACGCCAACGGCTGGGAGGCCACCAACGTCGACGGCGGCATGCAGGTCTGGGCCGCCCGGGGCCGCCCGCTGGTGACCGAGGTCGCCGGCGCGGAGCCCGAGGTCATCTGACGTGGCGCTCCGGCCGATGCGCGTGGACTGGGTGGCGACCCCGCCACCCGGCGCGTACCCGCACCGCCGCCTCGGCCGACCGCGCCAGGACTACCAGGGGCCGCCGTCCTACCCGGTGCCGCCGCGCTGGGGCTTCCCGCTGCTGGCGTGGCGCTGGCCCACCTCCGTGGCGACGGACGCCGAGGAGCCCGTCGACTCGGTCGACCGGGTCCAGCGCCTGGCCCGCACCGCCTCGCACGCCCTCGGCCTGGCCGCGCTCACCGGCCTGTGGGCCGCGGGCAGCGAGGTGTGGCGCTACGTCCTGCTCCTGCTCAGCCGCTACGGCGCGCTGTCGGGGTCCACGGTCGGCGTGTCGGACGCGATGGTCGTGTCCTCGTCGTTCGTCATGCTGGTCGCGACCGCGATGGCCGCCGTCTTCACGCTGCTGTGGCTGCGCCGGGCCCGCCGGGCCGCCGCGAGCGCCGCCGGCTACGCCCCGTCCCGCTCGGACGCCCAGGTCCTGGTCGGCCTGCTCGTCCCGGGCGTCAACCTGGTCGTGCCCGGTTCCGTGGCCGCCGAGCTGGAGCACGCCGCCCTGCGCCTGCCCGCCACCGCCCGCCCGCGCCCGTCCCGGCTGCTCCGCTGGTGGTGGGGCACGTGGGCGTTCACCTTCCTGTTCTCCGCGTTCACGATCGCCTGGTCGTTCCGCGACAGCGTGCAGGCCATGGCGGACGGCGTCCTGCTGCACGCCGTCGCCGACCTGCTGGCCACCGCGACGGCCGTCCTCACCGCCGTGGTCGTGCGCCGGACGACGACGTGCCTGCTGCCGGTGGACCCGGCCGCGATGCGCCGGATGCGCGTGGTCGGCGTGAAGGACGCCCCGGCGCCCGAGCTGCGCACCTTCCGCGCCGCCGGCTCACCGCGCTAGGCCGCCGCGCCTGACCGCCGCGCCTGACCACCGCGTGTCCCGCCAGTGGGACGCGGGCAGGTGCGTGGGCAGGGGCGCTGACGGGTGCGCTGACACGAGGACGGCGCCGGCCTGAGCCGACGCCGTCCCGTGGTGGAGCAGGTGGAACCGCTAGCCCGCCACGATCGCGAACTGGCCGATGCCGCCCGCGGCGACCTCCGACACACCGGTGATCGACGTGGTCACCGGGCTGCTGACGCGGCACGCCGAGGTCAGCGGGAACTGGTCGCACGAACCGGCCGTGCCGTTGCCCACGCTGCCGGACTCGCCGTTGTAGCCCCACGCCAGGACCGAGCCGTCGGCCTGGCGCACCAGCGTCGTCCCGTACGAGCTGTCGATCGACGACGGGTTGACCACGTTCGGGACCTTCACCGGGTAGTCGGACCGGCAGGAGTTGCCGTTGCCCAGCTCGGTGCACTCCCACCCGTTGCCGAGCGAGCCCCAGAAGTCGTTGCCCCAGGCCCACAGGGCGCCGTTCGCGGTCACCGCGTAGCCGACCTCCTCGCCGCCGGCGATCTTGACGACGTCGGTCAGGCCCCGCACCTGCGCCGGCGCGTTGCCGGTCTCCAGCGCGGCGCCGGTGCCGGTCTCACCGGCGAAGTTCCGGCCCCACGACCACACGGTGCCGTCGGAGCGCAGCGCGTACGCCGTCTCCAGCGTGCCCGTCGCGATGGCGGTGATCCGCGTGCCGGTCGGCAGCGGCAGCGACACCCTCACCGGGGTGCCGGCCGGGCAGGACTGGCCCGCCGGGCACGTGCCCGCGCCCAGGCCGCCCCACTCGTCGCTGCCCCACGCCCACACCGTGCCGTCGGACTTCAGCGCGTACGCGGTCGCGTGCGTGGCGGCGATGGCCGTCACCCCGGTCAGGCCCTGGACCTGCACCGGGACGGGCGAGTCGTACCCGCCGACCGTGCCGAGCTGCCCGTAGTAGTTCTCGCCCCACGCCCACACGGTGCCGTCGGACTTCAGCGCGTAGCCGGACCCGGTACCGGCGTCCACGGCGGTCACGCCGGTCAGGCCGGCCACCCGCAGCGGCACCGGGGAGCTGCCGTCGTAGCCGCCCGCGCCGAGCTGCCCGTAGTAGTTGTCGCCCCAGGACCACACGGTGCCGTCCGAGCGCCGCGCGTACGCGGTGAACGGACCCGCCTCCACCGCGGTGGCGTTGGACAGCCACGGCCGCTGGGTCGGCGTCGTGCCGTAGGCCAGGTTGCCGCCCCAGCCGTGCAGGCACGCGCCGGTGCACGCCGTCGGCGTGGCGAAGAAGCCCGCCACGTCGGCGATCAGGTGCGTCCAGCCGCTGTTGTTGTAGAGCGACATGCGCACGTCGCCCTGGAGCGCGACGACCGCGGCGTTCGCGGTGTCCTGCCCCGGGAACAGGTTCAGGTTCGACGTGGTCGGCCTGCCGGAGCCGGCCGCGTACGCCGTCACGTGCGTGTCCTGCGTCACGCCGGTGCCGGTCAGGTTGACCACCACGGCGGTGGCGGTCGACGCGATCCTGGGCGCGAGGTCGACGGTCCGCACCGACGCCGGGCCGACCGCGCCGCCCGTCGAGTACCGGGTGTCCAGGGCGCGCGACGGCGCCACCGGGAAGAAGCGCTGCCCGCGGTCGCCGGCGTAGTAGCCGACCAGGTCCGCGATCAGGTGCGTGCTGCCCGCGTTGTTGTAGAGCGTGACCCGGCGGTTCGTGCCGAGGGCGACCGTCACCAGGTTCGGCGCGATCTGCCCGGCGACCAGGTTCAGGTTCGAGACGTTGGGCCGCGAGCCGCCGGTCGGGTAGGCGACCACGTGCGTGTCGGCGGTCGGCAGCACGCCGGTGAGGTTGAACGTCACCGACGTCGCCGTGGTGGGCACCAGGCCCGACAGGTCGACGTCGCGCGCCGTGCCCGCGCCGAGCGCGCCGCCCGCGAGGCGGGTGTCCAGCGCCCGGGTCGGCGACGTCGTGGTGAACCGCGACGAGCCGCCGTCCGAGACGTAGTAGCCGGCGAGGTCCGCGATCAGGTGGACGAAGCCCGCGTTGTTGTAGAGGAAGGCCGACCGGGTCGCCCGGTCCAGCGCCACGGTGACCTGGTTCGCCCGGATCTCGCCCGGCCGGAGGTTGAGGTTCGAGACCTCGGGCACCTCGGAGTCGTTCGGGGCCACCCGGATGTGGGTGTCCTCGGTGGCCTGGAGGCCGGTCAGGTTCAGCACCACCGCCGTCGCCGACGCGGGCAGCCGCGAGGCGAGGTCGACGTACACGCCGTACCCGACCGGACCCGCCGGCGCGCCGGTGCCGTTGCGGCTGTCCAGCACGCGCACGGGGGTCGTCGGGACGAACGTCGAACCCTCGTCGACGGCCTGGTTCGCCGCCACGTCGGCGGCCGACGCGGTGCCGGCCTGCGCGCTGCGGTCCTGCGCGCCGGGGGCCGGTGCTCTCCGGTCCTTCGTCCTGCTCGACTTCGCGGCGTCGATCGACATCCTGTCGACCTGGTCGACCACCGCGCGGTCCGCCGGCTCGGCCTGCGCCGCGGCGGGCTGGAGCCCGGTCACGACGAGAGCGCCGGCGCACAACGGCAAGAGCCATCTTCGCATGTGTTCCCCCCAAAGGAATCCTGATGAGCCGGGACAACATATGCCGGGCACGTGCCGAAAAGCGATACCCCGCCCGTCACACCGCCGCCGCGTCCTCGTCCTCTTCGTCCTCCTCCTCGAACTCCCACACCAGGACCAGCGGTACGCGCCGGCCGTACCGGGCCAGCGCCGACTCCGCCGACCGGTGTTGGCCGAGCATCGTGCGGCCGGTCACCGGGTCGCGCCGGTAGACCACGGCGGTCGCCGTGTCGTCCTCCATGATCTCCATGCCCCACGCGAAGATCCGGGTGCGGTCGGCGGCGTCCACGAGGCTGAAGAGGTTCGCTTCCACGGGACCCACTGTCCGGCGGGAGATCCGCGTCGACCCATGGGGTGAACCGGGAATCCCACATCCGACGATCCCGCCGGACCATGCTGACGCGTGCCCACTCCACCACCGTTCCGCCGCCGTCGGTTGGGGAAGAAGCTCGCCCGGATGCGGGTCTCGGCCAAGCTGACCCTGGACGACGCCGCGAAGGCCCTGTACCGGACCAGGTCGACGCTGCACCGGATCGAGCGGGGGGAGACGATCCTCGACGTCCACCTCGCCAAGTCGATGATGGACCTCTACGACCAGTACGACCCCGACCTGCTGGAACAGGCCGTCCGGGCCCGGGAGCCGGGCTGGTGGACCACCTACGGGATCGAGAACCAGGGGTACGTCGACGTCGAGACGGAGGCGGCGAGGGTCCGCGAACTCTCCCTGCTGGTCGTCCCGGGGCTGCTCCAGACCGGCGAGTACATGCGCGCCCTGTTCGCGGCGCACCGCCTGACCCGCACGAAGCGCTGGTTGGAGAACGACATCCGGGTGCGCCGGATCAGGCAGGAGCGACTGACCGACCGGTGCGACCCCCTGAGGCTGGACGCGATCATCGACGAGGCGGCCCTGCGGAAGTCGGTCGGCGGGACCGAGGTGATGCGCGCGCAACTGCGGCACCTGAGGGAGATGGCGGACCTGCCCAACGTGTCGATCCGCCTGCTGGCCGACGCCGGGGGCGCGCACGCGGGCATGATGGGGAGCTTCGCCCTGCTCAGCTTCGCCGACCCCCTCGAACAGCCGGTGCTGTTCATCGAGCACATGGCGGGGGCGGTGCACATCGAGGAGGAGAACCAGCTGCGCGAGGCTAGTCTGGAGTTCGAGCACCTGGCTTCCCAAGCGCTGGGCCCTGAGGAGTCGGTCGCCCTTGTCGAGCGGGTCCTGGCCGGGTGAGAGAGGCGATGGACATGTCCACAGTGGACTTCACCGGCGCGGTGTGGCGGAAGAGCGGTCGCAGCGGCGGCGCGAGCAACACCAACTGCGTCGAGGTGGCGTCGGCCGGCCGGTTCGTCGGGGTCCGGGACTCGAAGAACCCGACCGCCGCAACGCTGGCGTTCCCCGCCGTTCAGTGGGCGTTCTTCCTGCGGCACTTGGGTTCCTGACCTCGCCGTGCCACCGTGGACCCCATGCGGGCACTCGCGGCGGCACTGGTCCTGTCCCTCACCGTCCCCGTCGTCGTCCCCGGCGCGGCGAGCGCCCACGGCCGGCGGTCGTTCGACCTCCAGGCCCACCGGGGAGGCATCGGGCTGACCGTCGAGAGCACCCTGGCGGCGTTCGCCAAGGCCCTCGAACTGGGCGTCACCACGCTCGAACTGGACGTCCAGATCACCCGGGACGGCCGTGAGGTCGTCACCCACGACCGCAGGACCAACCCCGCCAAGTGCGTCGACACGGCACCCGCCACCCCGGGCGACCCGGCGTTCCCGTACGCGGGCAAGTACGTGAAGGACCTGACGTTCGCGCAGGTCCGCACGCTGGACTGCGGGTCGCGGCGCTGGGCGCAGCACCCGGACCAGGAGCTGTCGCCGGGCGCGCGGATGCCGACGCTCGCCGAGGTCTTCGCCCTGGCCCGCCGCCACCGGGCGCACGGCGTCAGGTTCAACATCGAGACCAAGGTCGAGGCCGCCGCCCCGCACGAGACCGCGCCGCGCGAGCAGTTCGTCGAGGTGACCGCCCGCGAGATCCGGCGCTCGGGCTTCCAGCGCTCCGTGACTGTCCAGTCCTTCGACTGGGGCACGCTGATGCTGTGGCGGAGGGCGGAGCCGCGCATCCCGCTCGTCGCGCTCACCCAGCCCGAGTTCCTGCGCCCCGGCTCGCCGTGGACCGGCGGCCTGGAGCTGGCCGACTTCGGCGGCAGCGTGGTGAAGGCGGTCACGAGCTTCGGCGCGTCCGCCCTCTCGCCGGTGCACGGCAACCCGCAGGGCGGGACCGCGAACGACCCCGGCTACGTCCCGTTCACGACGAAGGCCCTGGTGGACGAGGCGCACGCGCACGGGCTGGCGGTCGTCCCGTGGACCGTGAACGACGTGGCGACCATGCACAAGCTGATCGACGACGGCGTGGACGGCATCATCACCGACTACCCGGACCGCCTGCGCGGCGTCATGGCGGACCGCGGCCTGAAGCTCCCCAGGCCGTACCCGGCCCGCTAACCCGCCTTGGGGTAGAAGCGGAACGGCGTGCTGTGCGCCAGGGCCAGCTCCGCGCACCGCACGTACTCGGCCGGGTCGCCGTCGAGCAGCTCGCGGCGGACGGGGCCGTCGTCCCGGTGGTGCAGGAGCACCACCGTGCGCTCGTCGAACAACCAGAAATCCTCCGGGATCAATTCCCGGGCGACTTCCTGCGAGGGGTTGATGATCCGCACGTCCTCGCCGGCCCGCACGTTCCCCGGGTATTCCCACTCGAACTGGCACCGCTGGTGCTCGGTCAACGGGTCGCTCACCAACCGCACGCGCCGCACGGCCTTCCCGGCGTGCCGGTGGACGCGCAGCCGGTTGTGCCACGCCGCGTTGTACCCGACCGGCATCGGGCGGCCCGCCGTGCACTGCTCCACCACGTCGTCGCCGGTCCAGTACGACGGCAGGACCTCCAGCCGGAACGCCGACGCGGTGAACGCGCGCCACAGCCCGGCCCACTCCTCGTCCGGAACCCACCGGATGTCCTGATCGCCCGATCGCACGACCCCCACGTTAGCGAGGCGTCGGGCGGGGGAGCAGCGCCGATTGTGTAAATTCCGGTACGCGATTTATTCGGCAGAACGTGGAAATCGCACGCGCCTGTTCCGCCGTTCCGCCCAACGGTTCCGGTGGAAAATGTGGTCGCGCCCGTAGACGTCCAACCGGTGGTCGGGGTCGGCGAACACCGTCCGCAGACCGGTCAGGTGGGCGAAGCCGAGGCGGTGGACGTCGGGCTCGGAGGCCAGCGCCTCGCCCGCTTCGGTGAACGTGTCACCCATCCGCAACAACGACCGCGCCGTGCCGGCGACGACGAGCGTGGCCGCGTGGTCGGTCAGCCGGAGCCGGTTCGACCCCCGCCACTCCCACGGCCGCCAGACCTCGTCGAGCCGCGCGGCCGGCGTCCGCACCGTCGCGGGCCGGGCGGAGGTCCGCCGCGGCGACCCGCGCACCTCCGGCCACCGCGACGGCCGCAGCCCCACGTCGTGCCGCACGACCAGCAGGTCGGGCTGCGCCGGCGGGTCGCTCCACCACCACACGTCGGGGTCGTGCCGGTTCTCCCGCAGCGGCACGAACAACGCGCTGCGCGGGCTGGTCGCCGCCAACCGCACCAGCGCGCCCAACCGCAGCAGGTCGGCGCGCGACGACACGAACCGCACCATCCCGAGGTCGTCGGGCGCGTGCGTCCACGTGCGGCTCAACGCCGCCGCCGGCACGAGCACGCGCCGAAGCGCCCCCTGCCGCACCACGGGGTGCACGGTGACCGGAAGTCGCACGTGCTCAGCGTGGCAGCGCCGTCCAGCGTTCTACGAACGCGTCAGCGGCAGCTCGTGCACCCCGCGCATGACGAACTCGGCCCGCTGCCGCGGCGGGGCGGCCAGGGCGGCGTCGGGCAGCTTGCGGGTCAGGGAGGACAGGGCCGCCTGGACCTCGATGCGGGCCAGCGGCGCGCCCAGGCAGTAGTGGATGCCCATGCCGAAGCCCAGGTGGGGGTTCGGGTTGCGGCCGATGTCCAGGACGTCCGGGTCGGTGAAGACGAGGGGGTCGCGGGCCGCGGCACCGAGGAGGGCGGCGATCTTCCCGCCCGGCTCCACGGTGTGGCCGGCGATCGTGACCGCCTCGGTGGCGGTGCGCTCGAAGAGCTGGAGCGGCGAGTCGTAGCGGATCAGCTCCTCCACGGCGGTCGGGAGGAGGTCGGGGGAGGCGAGCAGCCGCCGCCACTCGGACGGGTGCTCCAGCAGGGCCCGGACGCCGTTGCCGATGACGTTGACCGTCGCCTCGTGGCCGGCCATCAGCAGCAGCACGGCGGTGGCGACCAGCTCGTCCTCGGTGAGCTTCGCGCCGTCCGCGTCGGTGACGGCCACCAGGTCCGAGACGAGGTCGTCGCCGGGGTTCGCCCGGCGGTGGGCCACCAGGTCGCGCAGGTAGGCCACGAACTCGGCGGCGGCCAGCTCGGCCGCGTCCCGCTTCTCCTCGGGCAGGCCGTACTCGTACATCTTCACGATGGCGTTCGACCACGGCTGGAGCAGCGGCCGGTCGGCGGTCGGGACGCCCAGCAGCTCGGCGATCACCTCGACCGGCAGGGGCGAGGCGACGTGGGCCAGCAGGTCGGCCGAGCCGGCGTCCCGGACCTCGGCGACGAGCCCGTCGACGCGGCGGTCGGCCAGGTCGGCGATCCACGGCCGCAGGCGCTCGACGTGACCGCGGCCGAACGCGGCGGCCACGAGCCTGCGCAGCCGGGTGTGCGTGGGCGGCTCGTTCTCCAGCAGCGAGTTGCGGTGCAGCAGGTTGAACGCCCCGAACCGCTCCAGCGGGGTCGCGTCCGACCAGACCCGGCCGAGCGACCGGTGCCGCAGCACCGCGGACGAGGCCGCGTGCGACACGGCCACGGCGATGCCCATGCCCTCGTGCCGGTGGACCTCGCCCCGTGCGCGCAAGGCGGCGAACACCGGGTACGGGTCCGCGATGAAGGCGGGGTCGTGCTGGTCGAACGTCACGGTCACGGACGGTAGGTCTTGAGCTGGGCTCGCGTCCATCCGAGTGTGGTTGTCCACTCAAACATTCAGCCGGCTGTGACGTGGTGTGCCCGGGTTGACCGGCCCGGTCGTCCACCACGAGCATTTCCCCGTGCCCCCCGACATCGTCGCCCACCGCGGCGCGTCCACCCGCCGCCCGGAGCACACGCTCGCCGCCTACGACCTCGCCCTCCGCCAGGGCGCGGACGGGCTGGAGTGCGACGTGCGGCTCACCCGGGACGGCCACCTCGTCTGCATCCACGACCGGGTGATCAACCGGACGAGCGACGGCGAGGGGAAGGTGAGCGCGATGACCCTCGCCGAGCTCCAGCGGCACGACTTCGGCGGGTGGCACGGCGGCGAGCCCGCCCCGGTGCTCACCCTGGAGGACCTGCTCGGCCTGGCCCAGGACCACGGCACCCGGCTGTTCGTCGAGACCAAGCACCCCGTCCGGTACGGGGCGCAGGTGGAGAGGACGTTGGCCGCCGTGCTCGGCCGGCACGCGGTCGAGGCGGTGATGATGTCGTTCTCCGTCTTCGCCGTGCACCGGTTCAAGCGGTTGCGGCCCGACGTGCCGACCGTGCTGCTCTACGACCGGCTGTGGCCGCGCACCCTGCCCACCTTCGTCGACTACGCCGGACCCGGCGTTCACCTGCTCAGGCGTCACCCGGACCGGGGGCAAGGTGTCTACACGTGGACCGTGGACGACCCGGCCGACATAGCGTTGTGCCGGGACCGCGGCGTCCGCTTCCTCGCGACCAACAACCCGGAGGAAACGCGCGAGCACCTTGCGGCTAACTTGACGCCCGACCAGCCCTGAGACCCCAGGAGGCGGCGGTGGCGAAGCGGACAGCCGCGAAGACGTCGGTGAAGGACCAGCCGGCGGGCGGTGTGAGCCCGCGCCAGCCGTGCCCGTGCGGCTCCGGCAAGCGCTACAAGGCGTGCCACGGAGCGGCCGGCGGCGCGGCGGACGTGATCGTCTCCCGCCCGTTCGAGGGCCTGGCCGCCGAGACCGAGCTGATCGCGCTGCGCGAGTTCGTGCCCTCGGCCACGGCCGTGCTGCCGCTCAAGGACGGCTCCGGCCGCTCGATCACGCTGGCCACCGTGCTGCCGATGGCCGCGGCGGGCCTGGTCCGCGCGGACGGCACCGCGTTCGTCGGCCTCCAGGTGCAGACCCGCTCCGGCGACCTGAGCCGCGACCTGGCCCGCGCCGTGCGGTGGGCGCTGACCGCCGAGACCGGCGACGCGCTGCCCGTGGTCGGCCCGGACAACGGCGAGGACCCCGGCCGGTTGCAGGACCTGCTCGACCCGGCGGCCACGCTCAGCCCCGAGCTGCACGCCGACTTCGCGTGGTGGCTGCCGCCGGAGAACGAGCCCACCGGCGAAGTCGCCCTGTCCCTGGAGCGCGCGAACGCCGCGATCCTGCCCACCGAGCGCCTCGACGCCCCCGGCGTCGAGGCCGCCTACTGGGTCGACGCGGGCGACAAGGCGCACCTGCGCTGGGTGCGGCCCGAGCCGGAGGAGACGCTGCTCGCGGCGCTCGCCCGGCTGTCCGTGCGCGGCGAGCTGGACCTCGGCGAGGGCTCCCGCTACGCGGGCTCGTTCCGCGCGCACGGCCTGCTCGTGCCGGTGTGGGACCTCGACCGCGAGCTGCACTCCAGCGAGTGGGCGCCCGGCGCCGAGGCCCTGGGCAAGCGCCTCCGGGACGCCCTGGCCGGCCTCGACGACGAACCGCTCACCGAGGCGGAGCGCCGGGCGCGGGACGGCCTGCGCGGTCGCCAGATCACCCTGCGCTGAGCTGTCCACAGGTGTCCCCACCCCTGTCCACAGGGCCTGTGGACAACTTCGCGGCAGGTGAGGAGTCCCCGTGATCCTCCGCATCAGCACCAGGGACGAGTGGGCGCGCGCCCGTGACGAGGGCGCCGTCCCGCTCGACCCGGACGGGTTCGTGCACTGCTCCGACTGGGGGACCGTGCACCTGCCCGCCAACCGGCTGTACCCGGCGCGGCACGACCTCGTGCTGCTCGTGGTCGACCCCGAGGGCCTGCCGGTGCTCTGGGAACCGGGGGAGACCGGCGAGGACGGCCCGTGGTTCCCGCACGTCTACAGGCCGATCCCGGCCGACAACGTGGTCGCCGTGCACGAGTTCGCGCCCGACACCGACGGCCGTTTCCGACCCTTGCCCGTTTCGTGACCTTCGCGGACAACCAGTAGCCCCCCTCGGGCGTGTCCTTACAGACGGTGGCCACCAGGTCATCGCCTGAGGGGGTTCGGGGTGACCGCTGTCTTGCCGGAGCACAGCGCCACGGACGGGGGAACCGAGGACTTCGCCGAGTTCGCGCGGGTGTCGCTGCCGGGGCTGCTGCGCTACGCGCACGCGCTGACCGGCAACCCGCACGACGCGGCCGACCTGGTGCAGACGGCCCTGGAGAAGGTCGGTGCCCGCTGGGAGCCGGTGCGCCGGCGCGGCGACCCGCTGGCCTACGTGCGGCGGTCCGTGGCCAACGCCAACGCCAGCCGGTGGCGGCGACGGCGGCGCGAGGACCTGGTCGCCGAACCGCCCGACGCGCCCGTGCACGGCGTCGACCGGCTGGAGCACGAACCGCTCTGGCAGGCGCTGCGCGCCCTGCCGCCGGGACAGCGCGCCGTCGTCGTGCTGCGCTTCTACGAGGGTCTGTCCGAGGCCGAGATCGCCCGCACCCTCGGGGTGTCCGCGGGCACGGTGAAGAGTCAGAACAGCAAGGCCATGGCGACCTTGCGCGCACGCTTGGGGGTGACGGCGTGACGATCGAGGACGAGCTGCGCCGGTTGATGGCCGACGACCGGCTGGACGTGCCGGTGAAGCCGGACGCCGTCGCCGAGGTCGTGCGGGGCGCGCGCCGCCGCCGGCGGCACCGGCGGGCCGCGGCGACGAGCCTGGCGTGCGCGGCGGTGGTGGCGGGCGCGCTGTGGGGCCTGGAGGTGGTGACCACCCCGCTGAGGGGCTCGGGCGCGGTGGCGTCGGCGACGGTCGTGAGCACCCTGCCCCCGCCCACCGGCTCGGACGTCGGGTACGGGCCGGTGCGGTTCGACATGACCTCCGCCGAGGTCGAGGCGACGGGCGCGGTGAAGCTGGTCGCGATGGCCCGCTACTGCGCCGAGTACCGGTGGGCCGACGAGCCGGACACCGGGCGCCGCTCGGTCACCGTGTCGCGCTGGAAGGGCGTGGTGCAGATAGTCCTGCCCCCGGCGGCGCGGACACCGGAGGGCGTGGGCGTCGGGTCGGCCGAGGCCGACGTGCCGGCCGCCTACCCCGGTGCCGTGCCCGCCGCGCCGCCCACCGGGGTGGCGTCCGGGTTCGTCGGCTCGGCGGTGTACTCCGTGGGCCGCACGGGCGAGCCGGGCTGGGAGTACGTCTTCGGGATCGCAGACGGGCGCGTGGCGTGGGTGCTGATGCGCAAGCTCACCGACGACTGCCTGGGACGCCTCCAGTGAGGCGGGTGCCGGCCGTCGCGCTGGTCGCCGCGCTGGGGGTCGCGCTGGTGGCGTGCCAACCGCAGGAGGGGGCGCGGGGGGTCGTCACGAGCGCGGTCGACACGTACCCGGTGGTGGGGGCCGCCGGGTACCGGGAGTTCCGGTTGGGGATGACCGAGCAGGAGGTGCGGGCGACCGGCGCGGCCGAGCCCGAGCCGGACGGCACGAAGTGCGCGTTCTACCGGATGACCGCCGCGGACGGCGGGATGTGGGTCGAGGAGGGGAAGGGCGTCGTGGCCATCAGGGTGGAGTCCGGGGCGAGGACGAACGAGCAGATCAGGGTGGACGTGCACCCGGACGACCCGGTGCTGGCGCGGGCCTACCCCGCGGGCGAGCACGTGCCGGGTCGGTTCCGGGTCGCGCTCGGCGACGGCGTCTCGCTGCTGTTCGACGGCGGGGTGACGGTGCTGAGACCCGACCAGACCTGCTTCTGACGCGGCGGAGCCCGCCCCCGACCCGGTGTCCGGCACCCGGTGGGGGCGGGCTCCGCCGCGCTCCGGCCCCGTGCGGCCCCCCGCGGTGCGCGGCTCCTCGCGGTGCGCGGCTCCTGGGGGGCGCGGTCCCTAGAGGGCGCCGCCGGCGGCGCGCGGCGCGCCCTGCTCGGCGGTCTCGCCCACGCCCTCGCGGCTGAGGAACGCCTCCACGTGGAACAGGTTGCCGTCGGCGCGGTCGACCACGGTGAGCAGCGTGCTCATCGACGCGACCTCCTCCACCTGCTCCTTGAGGAACCACTGGAGGAACTGCTCGCCGATGTAGTCGCCCTCGTCGCGGGCGGTCTTGGCGAGCGCCACGACCTGCTCGGTGACGGTCTTCTCCTGCTCCAGCGCGAGCGCGACGGGCTCGCGGGCCGCGGCGAAGTCGTTGCGGACGT
This sequence comes from Saccharothrix sabaoui, assembly GCF_051756985.1. Lineage (NCBI taxonomy): Bacteria > Bacillati > Actinomycetota > Actinomycetes > Pseudonocardiales > Pseudonocardiaceae > Saccharothrix > Saccharothrix sabaoui. Next base: position 25,819 of record NZ_JBPKJK010000005.1, on the reverse strand, counting down.
CGTCGACGCCGGGAATGCTCGCCGGCAGCCCGTTGTCCATCAGGTACTGCACGATCATCATGGCGTGGTTGCGCTCCTCCAGCGACTGCCGGTAGAAGTGCGACGCGAGCCGCGGGAGGTCGTTGCCGTCGTACCACACCGCGATGGCCAGGTACTGCTGCGACGCGGTCAGCTCGTTGCGGACCTGCGCCCGGAGCAGGTCGTGGAACGTGGACGCGGTGGTCGTCGGGGAGATCTTCTTCAGGTTGAGGGCCATGACCCGAGAATAACCCGTATCATTTTTCCGCGCATTGAAGGTAAGGCTCGTCAAAATGAGGAAAGGGTTGCCGAAGAAAGCTTAGGCAACCCTTTCCGGGGACTTCCCGGTAATCGTCAGACGAGCGGCGCGCGGTCGATGGGGCACGACATGCAGCGCGGCCCGCCGCGACCGGAGCCCAGCTCGGAACCGCTGATCCGGAGCACCTCCACGCCCGCGTCCTCCAGGCGCGCGTTGGTCTCCACGTTCCGCTCGTAGGCCACGACCAGGCCGGGGCCCACGGCGAGGGTGTTGTTGCCGTCGTCCCACTGCTCGCGCTCGGCCGTCACCGGGTCCAGGCCGGTGTCGATGACCCGCAGCCGCTCGATGCCCATGGCCTCGGCCGCCGCCTCCAGGAACGGCCGCCGGTCCTCCACCACGACGCCGCCGGCGCCGTCGGAGCGCACCGGGTAGGCGTCGAGGGTGTCCCGCACCGCCGGGTACATCACCACGGCGTCGCCGTCGACCATCGTGCACACCGTGTCCAGGTGCATGGTCGCCCGCTCCTGCGTGATCGGCACCGCCAGCACGGTGTGCGCGAGGCCGTCGGCCAGCGCGGACCGGGCGAACGACTCGGCGCCCGCGGGCGTGGTGCGCTCGCCGACGCCGATGGCCAGCACGCCCGGCGCGAGCAGCAGCACGTCACCGCCCTCGACCGGCGCGGAGTGCGCCCCGTAGGCGCGGCCGGTCTTGCGGAACCTCGGGTGGTAGGCGTAGATCAGGTCGGTGAGCGCGGTCTCCCGGTCGCGGGCGGGCAGCGCCAGCGACGTGATCGCCACCCGGTCGCCCACCCACACCGACGAGTCGCGGGTGAACAGCAGGTTCGGCAGCGGGGCGACCGCGAAGTCGATCGGGTGGTGCATCTTGCGCACCAGCGACGCGCCCTCGGCGGCCGGCAGCTCCTCGAACGTCATGCCGGTCATCAGCGCGGTGGCCAGCTGGTCCGGGGCGATGGACGCCAGGTGCGAGCGCAGCGCGTCCGCCAGGTCGATGCCCAGCCGCCGCTCGTTGACCGCGCTGTGGATGCCCGCGATCCGCGCCCGGTCGTCGTGCAGGGCGTCGACCAGCAGGTCCGACAGCAGCAGCACCTCGACGCCGCGCCCGCGCAGCACCTCGGCGAACGCGTCGTGCTCCTCCTGCGCGCGGTCGACCCAGGGGACGCCGTCGAACAGCAGCTGGTCGTTGTTGCGCGGGGTGAGCCGCTTCAGCTCGGCGCCGGGGCGGTGCAGCAGCACCGTCCGCAGGGGGCCGACCTCGCTGTCGACGCGGGGCGCGGGGAACGGCTCGCCTTCGGCGGCCTCGGTCCGGGCGATGTGCGCAGTCACGCGTTCGAGGGTAACCCGAGACCGGTGCGATCAGCAGCTCGGAGCGGGCTCCGATGGCCGAGTCGATCGCATGACGACGTGAATATGGCGTTTTGTTGCGTGGGCCGGTCTTTAGACCATTCAGGTGTTGCGTACTGGTCCGCGTCGCCGGGTCGGTGCCGCCGTTGCGGGATGATCGAGGTCTACCGGGGGAGGCGAAGTGGTGGACATCCGCTTGTCGGTCGACGCGCCGGGCCAGGCCGCGTCGGCGACGGACCTGCTGCTCCAGGAGCTGCTGAGGGGCGCCCGCGCGGACGTGCGGCCCGCGCCCGCCGACGTGCCCGAGGGCGCCAAGAGCGGCGCGGGCGCGACCATCGCGGAACTCGTGCTCAACGGCGCGGTGCCCGCCGCCGTGGCCGCGGCGGCGGCGTCGGTGATCACCTCGTTCGTGCAGCGCGGCAGCGCCCGCAAGGTCGTGCTCAGGTCGGGGGAGGACGAGATCACCGTCGAGGGCGTCGACGCGCGCTCGCAGAAGGCGGCGCTGGAGGCGTGGTTGCGCGAGCACGAGGGGGCGCGCGAAGCCGAGGGGCCGGGTGGCGAGGGACCGGGTGGCGAGGGGCCTCGCGAGGGCGGGGGGTGAGGTGGGGCGCTACGCCCTGCTGGTCGCCACCGGCGAGTACGAGGACGTCCGGCTGAGCCGGCTGCGCGCCCCGTCGCAGGACGTGGAGCGGCTCGCCGCCGTGCTGGCCGACCCCGGCGTCGGCGGCTTCACCTCGGTCGAGGTGCTGCGCGACCGGGCCGACCACGAGGTGCGGCGCGCCGTGGAGGAGCTGCTCGCGCCCCGCACCCCCGACGACCTCGTGCTGCTGTACTTCTCGTGCCACGGGCTCACCACGCCCGCGCGCCGGCTGTACTTCGCCACCGCCAACACCGTGCAGGACCGCCCCGCCGGCACCGCCGTCCCGCGCACGTTCGTCAACGAGCAGCTGGAGGACTGCCGCGCGTCCGGGCGGGTCCTCGTCCTCGACTGCTGCTTCAGCGGCGCGTTCGTCGAGGGCTTCAAGGCGGGCGAGGCCGACGTGCTCGGCGACCCGGGCTCCGGCTACGTGGTGATGACCGCGTCCAACGCCTACGAGTACGCCTTCGAGCAGGACTCGCTGTCCCTCGACGCGCCGCGGGCCTCGCTGTTCACCGACGTGCTCATCGACGGCCTGGCGAGCGGCGGCGCGGACCTCGACGGCGACGGGTGGATCGGCGTCGACGAGCTGTTCCGGTACGCGCACGACGGGGTGCGGGCGCGCCGCGCCGACCAGACCCCGCAGTACTTCGCGCACGGCGCGTCCGGGGCGCTGCGCATCGCCCGCGCGGGCGGGGCGCCGGTGCGGTCGGAGCGCCGCGCGGCGGCCTACACGTCCGGCCAGCTGCTGGTCGCGCGCGGTTTCCGGGCCGCGGCCGGGCCGGTGTGCCGGACGCTGGGGCCGATGGGGCGGCGCGCCGTGGTGTTCGTCGACCGGCGGCCGGTGGAGCTGGGCGACGCCTCCGCCATCGCCGCCGCGTTCACCCCGGACGACCCGGCCGACTCGCTGGGCGCGTCCTACGTGCGCGAGCTGGTGGACGACGTGCGGCGGGAGGCGGGCGACGGGGCCGCGTCCGCGGTGGCCGTGGCCCGCGGCGCGCTCGACGGCCTGGTCGGGGCGATGCGCGACGGCCACGACCCGGTGCGGCTGCTGCGCGGCGTGGAGGCCGCCGCCGCGCGGGCCCTCGACCTCGTCGCCGAGGCCGCCCGCCCGCTGGAGGAGGCCGACGTGACCGCGCTGGCCACCGCGTCGGCCGGCGACCCGGCCATCGGCGAGCTGGTCGGGCGGGCGGTGCGCGCCGTGGGCCGGCGCGGACCCGTCGTGGTGGAGGCGGGCACGGGGGCCGAACCGGACTTCGAGGTGACCCGGGGCCTGCGCCTGGACCGGGGGCACGCGTCCGGCGCGCCCGTGCGGCACCCGGTGCTGACCTCGCCCGCCGTGGTGCTGGTGGCGGGCCGCCCCTCGGTCGAGCTGGTGCGCGGGCTGGTCGACGTCCCGGACCGCCCGCAGCTCCTCGTGCTGTGCGAGCTGGTCACGCGCGCCGTGCTGGCCGAGGTCGCCCGCCTCGCCGAGGAACGGCCCCTCGCGCTCGTCGCGGTGGCCGCGGACCTGCTCGAACGGGCGCGGGCCGTCGTCGGCGGCACGGTCCTGGACGCCCGCCTGCCCGCCTCCGCGTCCCCGCTGGCGTTCGGCCGCGCGGACCGGGTCCTCGTGACCGCGCACGACACCACGATCCTCGGCGGCGCGGGCGTCGGCAGCTACTCGGCGGCGGTCGTCCACGCCCCGGCGACGACCGCGCCGCTCGTGGAGCGCGCCGTGCGGGCGGTGCGCACGGCGGCGTTCCACGGCGTCGTGCGCGGCGGCGGCGCGGGCCTGCGGGCCCTCGGCGACGCGCTGCTCGCCGAGGCCACCGGCACCGCCGAGGAGGTCGCGGGGTGGCGGGCGTTCGCGCGCGCCCTGGGCGAACCGGCCGAGCGGATCGCCGAGAACGCCGCCCTCACCGTCGCCGACCTCGACCCGACCCTGCTCGACTCGGCGGGCACGGCGCACGCCGTGGTGGCCGCGGCGGCGCGCACGGCCACCCGCTTCCTGCTGGTGGGGTGATCCTTCGGCGGTGGATGAACATCGTTCACACCAAAGCGTGAAACGGTCGGCGACGGCCTAACGCGCGGGGCCGTCGCGCCGAGAACCAGGTGTCAGGACCGGCCGCCGGACGGCGGCCGACCGCACGTGGTGGGCGGCGGCCCGCGCCTGTCGCCGCCCACCCGACCCGGTCCACCGGGTCGGGGAGCCGGGGAGCCGGGGAGCCGGGGGGCTACGGCAGCCAGGACACGTGCCCGCGCAACGCCGTGTACCCGACGAACGCGACCACGTCGAGCAGGGTGTGCGCGAACACCAGCACCCACAGCCGGTTCGTCCGCTGCCACACCCAGCCGAAGACCAGGCCCATCACCACGTTGCCGACGAACCCGCCGAACCCCTGGTACAGGTGGTACGACCCGCGCAGCACCGCGCTCGCGACCAGCGCCGTGCCGCCCCGCCACCCGAGCTGCCGCAGCCGCGTGATCAGGTACCCGACGACGAGCACCTCCTCGGCCCACGCGTTGCCCGCCGCCGACAGCACCAGCACCGCGCTGCGCCACCACGCCTCGTCCAGCACCGCCGGCTGCACCGCCAGGTTCAGCCCCAGGTTCCACGCGACCAGGTAGAACACCAGCCCCGGGATGCCGATGACGGCGGCCAGCCCGAGGCTGCCCAGCGCGTCCGGCCCGAGGCGCGCGCGGTCCAGGCCCAGCGCCCGGAGCCGGATGCCGCCCCGCCACAGCAGGTACAGGCCCAGCCCGCCCCACGCGGCCAGCTGCACGACGCCCAGCAGCTGCGCGAGCAGGTCCAGCAGGTCGAACCGCGCCTGCGGGACGTTGATCGCGACCTTCTGCTCGTTCAGCGGCACCGGGTTGAGCAGGCTGTCCAGCAACCGCACCAGGCTGCGCGCCCCGGACAGGCCGAGCGTCACCGCGAACACGAGGAGCAGTTCGACCCGGTAGCCGGTGCGCTCCCGGGCGTCGAGGGGTTCGATCACCCGCGCAACGTTAACCGCGCCGCGCCAGGAACGGGCACCCCATCAGCCTGCGCAGCTCCACCGACAGCTCCTGCGCCGTGCCGACCGGGCGGGAGAACGCGATCCGCACGTCGTGGTCCTCCTCCGCCATCTCCACCCGCAGCCGCAGCCCGAACCGGTCCAGGCCCAGCGGTCGCACGTGCCCGCCGCGCAGGTGCTCCGGCAGGTGCCCGGCGAGCAGGCCCACGACGTCGCGGTGCGACAGCTCCAGGTGCCGCAGCCAGTGGTCCTCGTGCGCGGCGAACGGGTCCGGCTCGGCCTGCGCGAACAGCTCCGGCCGCAGCGACGTCGTGCCCTCCGCGTCCGCCAGCACCAGCGACGCCGGGGCGAGCACCAGCGCGCTCGCGCCGTGGCCCACGTCCAGCAGCCTCGGGTCGGGGCGCTCCTCGGCGACCTCCAGGCACGCCGCGCGCGCCTCCTCGGGGTCGAGGGTGCGCAGCCACCCGGTGATCCACAGCAGGCCGCGCACCGGCTCGCGCAGCGGCACGGGCGCGTGGTCGGCGACCTCCAGCACCGAGGTCAGCTCGGTGCCGCGCGCCGCCCCGACCAGCGGGTGCTCGTCCGGCAGCACGATCGTGGCGCTCCCCGACGCGTGCACGTGGTGCAGCGCCGGCGTGACCCGGTTCTCCGTGCCGTCCGACGGCAACAGGGCCGCGCGCCCACCCCGGGCGGCGATGGTGCGCGCTCGCTCCGCCGGGTGCGGGGCGGGCGGTCGACGTGTCTCGTTCACCGCTCACCTCCCAACTTAGGGGAGCCTAACTTGATGGAGCCCGTCGGCGGAAGTCCCACGTCGGCGCACCGCAGGGTAAGGGCTCCCGCCACCGTGCGCCGGTTGGCCGATCCCGTCCGGGTGACGGTCGCCGTAACCTGATCAGCGCCGGGCGGACGCGGGCCGGGGAGGTGGGCCTGGTGGTCGTGCCGAGCGCGCCGTCCACCGAGGGCGCGGCCCTCGACGACCGGTGGACCCGCTACTGCCTGGAGATCGCCGGCCGGCGGGCGTTCTGGTGGGTCGTCCTCGGCGCGGCGGCGTTCGTCCTCCAGCTCGTCCTGATCTTCGCGCTCGACGTGACCTCCGCCCTGCCGCTGCTGCTCCTCGCGTTCTCCGCCCTGGTCACCGGCATCGGACTGGCCCGGCGACCGTCGCTGCCCCGCGAACTGGGCCACCACGCCTGGGTCCACGTGCGCGTCCACTGGCGCGCCGGGCGGCTCGTCGTCCACGGCGAGCACCCCGTCGTCCTCGACGTCAGCGCCGGCCCCCTCGTCCGGGGCCGCATCAGCAGGCACCGCCGCGCCTGGGTCGTCGCCGCCGACGGCGCGGGCAACGCCGTCGTCACGTTCCGCGGCGTGCCCAGGCTGTTCCCCGCCCGCGTCGTGCGCGCCTGAGGTTTGCTGATCGTCTTCCCGGCCGACCCCGTGGGTGACCTTCTGGTTTGCTGGGAGCAGTGGTGGGCGAAACGTGGGTGCGCAAGTGCCTGACCGGTGCTGACCGGCGGGCGGTGGGGTTCATCGGGCTCGCCCTGGTGGCCGTCGTCGTGCTGTGGCTCGTGTCCGAGTGGCTCGGCTCGCGCTGGGTCTTCGTGCTCACGCCGCTGTGCCTCGAACTCGCCGTGCCCGGCCTGCGGCACTTCCTCACCCGCCGCAGCCTGCGGCGACTGCTGGAGACCTACCCGCGGCACGCCGTGCCGGTGCACTTCGTGCCCGGCCGCACCCGCGTGGGGCGGCAGACCTACCTGGAGACCGCCGGCTCCGACCGCACGTTCCTGCGCCTGTGGGAGATCCCGGAGCGGGTGCGCGAGAACATCCGCCGCGGCGGCGAGGTGTGGATGGCCGGACCCGACCCGCGCGGCCGGGCCGCCGTGCTGACGCGCGGCGCGCCGTTCCTCACCCTGGGCCGCGTGGTCATCCGCTGAGGGTTCCCCCGACGGGTTCCCCCGACCGCGTGAATTTCGGCCGGGTGGATTCCGGCTGCGCGGATTTCGGCCGCGCGGATTCCGACCGGGTGGATTCCGGCTGTGCGGGCTACCGCCCCACGGCCATCCCGCCCCGCTCGGCCCAGGCCGCGACGTCCTCCCGCCTGATCGCCGTGGCCAACAGGTCCGGGAAGCGGTCCGGCGTGCAGGCGAACGCGGGCGCCCCCAGCTCCGACAGCTGCGCCGCCAGCTCGTGGTCGTACGCCGGCGTGCCGCTGTCCGACAGCGCCAGCAGCACCACCACCGTCACCCCGCCGCGCACCAGCTCCCGCACCCGCCGCCGCAGCTCCTCCGCCACCCCGCCCTCGAACAGGTCGCTGATCAGCACCATCACCGTGTCCGTCGGGCGGCGCACCAGCGACTGGCCGTAGGCGACCGCCCGGTTGATGTCCGTGCCGCCGCCCAGCTGCGTCGAGAACAGCAGGTCCACCGGGTCGTCGAGCTGCTCGGTCAGGTCCACCACCTCGGTGTCGAACACCACCAACCGGGTGTCGACCGACTTCAGCGAGGCCAGCGACGCGCCCAGCACCGCCGAGTACACGACCGACTCGGCCATCGACCCCGACTGGTCCACCAGCAGCACCACGTCCCGCAGCGACGACTGCCTGCTGCGCCGGCTGTTGCCCACCAGGTCCTGCACCACCACCGTCCGCTGCTCCGGCTGGTAGTGCCGCAGGTTGCGCCGGACCGTGCGGTTCCAGTCCACGTCGGACAACCGCGGCCGGCTCGTGCGGCGGGAGCGGTCGACCGCCCCGTGCACGGCGGCCAGCAACCGCTCCGCCAACCGGCGCTCGATGTCCTCGACCACCTTCCGCACCACCGCGCGGGCCGTGTCGCGGGTGCGGGCCGGGATCGCGCCGGACAACGACACCAGCGTGCCGACCAGCGACACGTCCGGTTCGACCCCGGCGAGCAGCTCGGGCTCCAGCAGCAGCTGCCGCAACCCCAGCCGCTCCACCGCGTCCCGCTGCATCACCTGCACCACGGAGCTGGGGAAGTACGTGCGGACGTCCCCCAACCACCGGTGCAGCACCGGCGACGACCCGCCCAACCCCGCGCTCCGCTTGCCACCGGCCTCGGGCGCGTCACCGGGAGCCCCGCCCCCGTACAACCCGGTCAACGCCGAGTCCCGCCGCCGGTCGTCCTCGCCCAACGCCCCGAGATCCCCGGCCGCACCCCCCAGCAACAACCGCCACCGCCGCAACCGCTCGGTATCGTCTTCGCTGGTCACGGTGCTGCCCCTTCACTCATCCGGGTGATCAATGTACGTAACCGCCATCTCGCCCATCGGTTAGAAACGAAGAGGAACCCCCGACCACCACCCCCGCCACCCGCTCCACCCACCCACCCGGCCCAATCACCCCGCCGCCCCTGCCGCCCCAGCTGCTCCCGCCGACCCCGAGCCCGCTGCCCCTGCGGACCGCGAGAGGAGACCCCGGACGTGCTCCACCAGCCGCCCGGCCACCGCCCCGTCCCAGCCCCCGCCGGAACGCCCGCCGAGGCCCGCACGCCCGCTGCCCCCGCTCGCGCCCGACGCGCGGACCCGGTCGCCGAGCATCCGCCGCTCCGCCGGGCTGAACTCCGCCACCGCCCGCCGCAGCAGCGGCACCGCGGCCTCGAAATCGGCCCCGGTCAGGCCGGACAGCCACCCGTCGACCACGGCGAACAGCCGCGGGTCCGCCGTGAGCAGCGCCGCCGACCCGCGCAGGAAACCGGCCACGAACGCCGTCGCCCCCGCGCCGGCCGACGCGGCCGAACCGCCTCCCGTCGCGCCGGACACCGTGCCCGACACCGCCCGGTGCAGGCGGACGGCCACGTCGTCCGACGTCATGACCCCCGCCTCCCACAGCAGCCGGGTCGCCCGACCGCTCGGCAGGCCGTGCGCGTCCGGCATCGCGGCCAGCGCCCCCAGCGCCCGCCGCCACGTGTCCCGGTGCTCGTCGTCGGCCGCCAGCCGCACCGCTTCGTCCGCACCGTCCACGGCCCGCAGCGCGCGCTCGGCCGTGTCGTCGTCCACCCCGCGGCACGCCACCGGCAACCCCACCGCGCCCCGCGCCAGCAACCCGTGCAGCGCGACCCGCAGCAGGTCCGGGTCCGTGCCGCGGACCGAGCCGTAGCGCACCGTCGCGGCCAGGTCCGGCAGCGCGGCGAGCAGCTCCACCGCGTCCGTCGCCGCCGCCGCGCAGCGGTCCAGGGCCCGGCGCGCCGCGGCGACCGCCTCGGGCACCTCGCACCCCACCGACCGGCTCAGGGCCTCGGCCGCCCCCACCACGCGGGTCGCCGCGTCCGCGTCCGCCACCAGCACCCGCCGGGCGGCGGCCTCCACCGTCGTGCCGTGCCGCGCGGCGGCGGCCAGGGCGACCTCGAACTCCGGCCGCCAGTGCAGCCGCCACGCCTCGGCGAACGTGCCCAGCCCCCGCGTCGCGTCCGGCACCCCCCACGGCACGCCCAGCACGTCCAGGCGCCGCAGCAGCTTCGAGCGCTCGCGGTCGGTGTCCTTGCGCAGGTCCAGCCGGAGCTGCCGGGCCTCCGCCGCCGGCGGCAGGCGCAGGCGCCGCTGCAACCGCGCCAGGTCGGCCGCCAGGGGCGACCTGGGCACGTCCGCCCCGACCTCGCCGAGCCGCTCCCCGACCACCAGCCGCTCGCGCACCAGCCGCAACGGCGTCTCGTCGCCGCCGCACAGCACGGCCAGCGCCGCCTCCATCACCTCCGACAACCCGGGCGACGGCCGCCCGCGCAACGCGCCCAGCGCGTCCGCCAGCCGCACGGCCTCCACCGCGCCCGCCGTCGACGCCGGCAGGTCCTCGGCCCGCAGCACCCCGCACACCCGCGCGAACCACCGCGCCACGGCGTCGCCGCGCTCCGCGCACTCCCACAGGTGCGCGTACCAGCCGGGCGACGCCACCCCGGCCCCGTACCCGGAGTCGGCCGCCAACCGCCCGTGGCTCCACGGCACCCACGTCCCCGACACCTTCCGCCGCGGCAGCCCCCGCAGCGCCGCCGCGTCGACCGACGCCGGACCGAGCACCCGCAGCGCGGGCACGTGCCACGCGCCCGCCACCACCGCGACGGGCCCCGGGAACTCCTTGAGCGCCTGCCGCAGGTTCTGCCGCATCGCGGCCTCGCGGAGCAGCGTCCGCTCGTCCACCTGGTCGGCGAACTCCTCGCGCAGCGCGCCCATCGCCTCCGCCACCGCCTCGGCCAGGTCGGTGGGGTCGCGGTGGTGCTCGACCACGTCCTCCCACCACCGCTCCGGGTCGTCGAACCCGGCCGCCTCGGCGAGCACCCCCAGCGGGTCCGTCACCGCCCGCGGCGGCTCCGCCGCGGACTCGCCCAGCGTCACGGCCGCCGGCAGGTCGAAGAACCGCACCGGGACGTCGTGCGCGCGCGCCCACACCACCGCCCGCCACTCGGGCGAGAACTCGGCGAACGGCCAGAACGCCGCCCGCGCCGGCTCCGCCTCGTCGTGCAGCAGCAGCGCCACCGGCGGCACCAGCCCCGGCACGTGCCCCAGCAGCGCGTCGCCCTCCGGCGGCCCCTCGACCAGCACCACCTCGGGCCGCGCGGCCTCCAGCGCCGCGGTGACCATGCGCGCCGACCCCGGCCCGTGGTGCCGGATGCCGAGCAGCGCCACGCGGTCCGGCAGCGGTCGGTCCATCAGCCCACCAGGTCCCGGCACGCCCGGTACAGGTCGCGCCAGTCGGCGCGCTCCTTGACGACCGCCTCCAGGTACTCCTGCCACGCCGCGAGGTCCGACACCCGGTCCTTCACCACGGCCCCGAGCAGCCCGGACGCCAGCTCGTCGGCGGTGATCCGGCCGTCGCCGAAGTGCGCGGCCAACGCCATGCCGCTGGTCACCACCGAGATCGCCTCGGCCGTGGACAGGCTGCCGCTGGGCTTCTTCAGCTGCGTCCGGCCGTCCGCCGTGGACCCGCCGCGCAGCTCGCGGAAGATGCGCACCACCCGCCGCACCTCCTCCAGCGCGGGCGGTTCGGCGGGCAGCTCCAGCGCCCGGCCGAGCTGCGCCGCCCGCGCCAGCACGATCTCCACCTCGGCGTCCTCGGTCGCCGGGGGCGGCAGCACGACCGTGTTGAACCGCCGCGCCAGCGCCGACGACATCTGGTTCACGCCCCGGTCCCGGTCGTTCGCGGTCGCGATCACGGTGAACCCGGGCACCGCCTGCACCCGGATGCCCAGCTCCGGCACCGGCAGCATCTTCTCGGACAGGACCGTGATGAACGAGTCCTGCACCTCGGCGGGCATCCGGGTCAGCTCCTCGACGCGCGCCACCGCGCCGGTCCGCATCGCGGTCATCACCGGGCTCGGCACCAGCGCCGCCTCGGACGGCCCCTCGGCGATCAGCCGCGCGTAGTTCCAGCCGTAGCGGACCTGGTCCTCGCCGGTGCCCGCGGTGCCCTGCACGACCAGCGTGGAGTCCCCGCTCACCGCCGCCGCCAGGTGCTCCGACAGCCACGACTTCGCCGTCCCCGGCACGCCCACCAGCAGCAGCGCCCGGTCGGTGACCAGCGTGCCCACCGCGACCTCCACCAACCGCCGGTCGCCCACGTACTTCGGCGTGATCACCGTGCCGTCCGGCAGCGTGCCGCCCAGGACGTAGGTGACCACGGCCCGCGGCGACATCCGCCAGCGCGGGGGGCGCGGCCGGTCGTCCGCCGCGGCCAGGGCCGTCAGCTCGGCGGCGTACTGCTGTTCCGCGGCGGGCCGCAGCACGGTGTCGGTCACGGGCTCTCCTCCTGGTGGTTGAACGCCTCGCGCAGCCGCATCCGCAGCCGCAGGACGTCGAGTTCGACGGTGTGCTCGGGCCAGCGGTCGGTGATGCGGTCCCAGTGCGCGCCGAGCACCTCGGCGTCACCGCGCGCCAGCAGCACCGCCGGCGGCCGTCCCGCGCGCCACCTCGGGTCGCGCATGGCCGCGTACCGCTCCAGCAGGTCGGCGGTCGCGCCGGGGCCCCACGGCGCGGGCAGCTGCGAGCACGCGTGGTCGAGCAGGTCGTAGTTCCACTGCCGGGACACCTCGACCACGGTCCGCGCGGCCAGGTCGGCGGGCAGCCCGGCGAGCATCTCCAGCTGCTCCATGCCGGTCAGCGACCGGGTCGCCGCGACCGCCCACGGCCGGGCGTCGACGGCCAGCCGCAGGTTCTGCGCCACGCCCCGCAGCAGCGCCGACGCCCACGGCCCCTTCGCCAGCTCGGCCGCCGCGCCCGCGTCGTCGGTGTCGAGGCGGCTCGTCCAGTGGGACGGCGGCACGCTCGCCGCCGCACCCCGGACGCGTCCGGTCACGCCGGTCTCGGAGCCGTCCTTGAGCAGGTCGCGGGCCTCCTCCGGGTCGGGGGACAGCTCGGTCCACAGCTCGTCGTCCTGCACGTCGAAGCCGTCGTCGGTGAACCACAGGCCGCGGTGCAGGCGTTCGGCGGCGCGGCCGGCGAGGGCCGAGCCGGGCAGGGTGCGCAGCAGCCGCAGCGCCTCGTCGTGCACGCCGATCGCCCGGTCGTCGAGGGCGTGCTCCAGCAGCGGTTCGTCGTCCGGGCCCAACCCGGCCTCCAGGGCGCTCACCAGCACCTGCCGGTCGGTGGCCCGGCGCTGGGCGTCGAACCGCGCGGCGACGAACGCGCGCGTGCCCGCCGGGTCGCGCGTGCGGGCCCGGCGCAGCGCGGCCGGCCGGGAGGCGCCGGGCAGGTCGAGCGCCTGCTCCAGGTCCACGTCCTCGTGCACGGTCCCCGTCGCCCACGCCCACGCGGGCCGCAGCCCCGCCAACCAGCGCCCGCGCGCGCCGAGCACCGCGGTCACCGCGGCCCGCAGCCCGGGGTGGACGGTGCCGAGCCCGAGGAGGGCGGGCAGCTCGCGGGGGTCGGCGGTCACGCCGGACGTGCGGGCCAGGCCGCACCACTCGGTGAGCAGCACGTGGTCGTCGAGGGCGAGGACCTGCGCCAGCACGTCCCGCGCGGCGGCCCCGGCGCGCACGTCGGCGGACGCGGGCGCCGGGGCCAGCAGCGGCCCGTCCACGGCGGGCGGCAGCCACGCCCCGTGCGCCGCGACGCCCAGCGCGGCCATCCGGTCGAGCAGCGCGGCCGGTGTCGTGCCCGCGCGGTGCGCGCCGACCAGCGCCGCCTGCACGGTCTCGTCCCACTCGGCGGCGAGGTCCGCCGGCGTGCTCCCGCCCCCGGTCACCCCGGCACCTCCGGCGCCCCCGGTCACCCCGGCACCTCCGGTCACCCCAGCACCTCCGGCGCCCGGCCCGGTCCGGCGACCGCGCCCAGCCGCAGCGCGTGCCCGTCCCACAGCCCCCACGCGTCGAACGCCGCCCCGCCGGTCACCGCCAGCGCCCGGTCGAGCGCGAGGTCCGCCCGCACCGGCAGCCCGTGCCCGGTCCCGTCGACCAGGTGCCCGGTGTCCCCGGTCAGCCGCACCGCCGCGCACCCCAGCGGGTGCAGCCTCTGCCACGGGTCGGCGCGCAGCCACCCCTCCAGCCCGGCCAGCGCCTCCCGCCACGACCCCGGCGCGCCCACCACCCCGTCCGCCGCCGGCCCTCCCGGCTCCGGTGACACCTCGCCCACCGCCACCCGGTGCGGCGGCGCCCCGGGGTACGGGTGCAGCACCCCCCGCACGCGCACCCCGTGCGCCAGCGCCGGCACCGGCGCGGCCCCGCCCCCCGCGTGCCGCACCGCGACCACCCAGCCGTGCGCGCGCCCCCACACCCACTGCCGCACGGTCCGCACCCGCCCGTCGTCGGACTCCAGCCGCAGCAGCGGCACCCAGTGGTCCGCCCAGCCGGGGCCGGCGCGGACCTCCTCCTCGGTCACCGAGAACCCGAGCCGGGGGCGCACCACGTCCGCGAACCCCGGCGACTCCGCCAGCGCGGCCAGCAGGTGCAGCCCGCCGAGCCGGTCGGCCGCGTCGTGCGCCCACGAGGGCCCGCCCGCCGCGACGACGCCGCGCACCTCGTCCACCGCCGACGCCAACCCCGGTGCCTGCGCGTCGACCATCCTGGCCTCGGCCGAGCGCCACCACGCGGCGTCGCGCGACGGCAGCCCGGCGATCCCCGAACCGGCCACGTCGGCCAGCCAGTCGGTCAGCCCGGCGACCCCGGCGCGCACCGCGTCCCGCCTGGCCAGGGCCGTCTTCTCGCGGGCCCTGGCCCGCCGCCGCACGGCCTCCGGCGAGTCGTCCACCACGACCGCCCCGGCACGCCGCGCCAGCCACTCCGCAACCCACCCCGGCGCCTCGCCGGGCGGCAGCGGTTCGCGCGCGTCGCGCAGCTGGAGCGCCAGCGCGTGCTTGCACGGGAACTTCCGCGACGGGCACGAGCACTTCGCCGAGCGGTCACCGAGGTCGACGCACACCCGGTACGGGGTCGCGCCGCTGCCCGCGCACAGGCCCCACAGGGCGGTGTCGTCGCGCCCCGTGCCGTGCCAGCCGGAGGACCCGGCGAGCCGGGTGGCGGCGCTCGCCACCTGCCCGTCCGGCGCCGTGCCGAGCAACGTCCGCACGTCCATGCCGGCAGACGTTAGAGGTAACCACCGACAGCGGGGCGATCAGCCGAGGTCGGGTCCCCGCCGCGACCACGACCAGGCGTACGCCGGGTCCTCGGAGGCCAGCGCCGCCTCGCCCAGCTCCAGCGGGCGGAAGGTGTCCACCATGACCGCGGTCTCGTCGAAGTGGTCCACCCCGAGGGACGCCTCCACGGCGCCGGGCTGCGGGCCGTGCGTGCAGCCCGACGGGTGCAGCGACAGGGACCCGACGCCGATGCCGGAGCCCTTGCGGGCCTCGTAGTTCCCGCCCACGTAGAACATCAGCTCGTCGGAGTCCACGTTCGCGTGGTTGTAGGGCACCGGGATCGCCAGCGGGTGGTAGTCGACCTTGCGCGGCACGAACGAGCACACCACGAAGTTCGGACCCTCGAAGGTCTGGTGCACGGGCGGCGGCTGGTGCACGCGGCCCGTGATGGGCTCGAAGTCGCGGATGTGGAACACCCACGGGTAGAGGCAGCCGTCCCAGCCGACCACGTCGAACGGGTGGTGCGCGTAGGTGAGCCGGGTGAGCCCGGCGCGGTGCCTGACCAGCACCTCGACGTCCTCGCCGTCGACCAGCAGCGGCTCGGTCGGGCCGCGCACGTCGCGCTCGCAGTACGGCGAGTGCTCCAGGAACTGGCCCTTCGCCGACAGGTAGCGGCGCGGCGGCCCGACGTGCCCGGTCGCCTCCAGCACCAGGAGGCTCATCGGCGAGCGCGGCACGACCCGGTAGGTGCACGAGGTGGGCAGCACGACGTAGTCGCCCTCGGCGACGGCCAGCGCGCCGTAGACGGTCTCCACGACCCCGTCGCCGGCCTGCACGTACAGCAGCTCGTCGCCCGTCGCGTTGCGGTAGAGGGGGCTCGGCGCGGTGGCCGTGACGAAGCCGATGACGACGTCGGCGTTGCCGAACAGGGTGCGCCGCCCGGTGACCGCGTCCGCGCCGTCGTCCCAGGTCAGCTGGGGGGTGCGGAAGTGGCGGGGCTTGAGCGGGAGGTTGGGCGCGAGGGGCCCGCGGTCCTCCTCGACGGTCACCGCGTCGACGATCGCGGTGGGCAGGTGGCGGTGGTAGAGCAGCGCCGAGTCGGCCGAGAAGCCCTCGACGCCCATCAGCTCCTCCGCGTACAGACCCCCCTCCGGGTCGCGGAACTGCGTGTGGCGCTTCCGGGGGATCTCACCGACCTGGCGGTAGTACGCCATCGTCTCACTCCGGGCGTTCGATAGTCGGACATCTTTGTTCATAGACCGGTACGCCACTAGCGTGTCAGCCGTGTCAAGCGCCTTCGAACTCCGTGCGCCCGGTCCACGCGGCACTCCGCCCCTGCTCGCGAGGCTCGTCGACGACGCCGCACTGTTCCCGCCGGGCAACGCTTCCATGCCCGACGCGGTCCGCGGCCACCTCGACGCGCGCAGCGGGGAATGGGCCGGCGCGGTCGGCCTGTTCCTGTGCCCAGCGTCGCGACTCGCCGAGCTCATCACCGAGCTGATCAAGGTCAAGCCGGTCAAGCCCATCGCCCTCTCCCTGGTCATCGACACCGGCCTGGGCGGTGTACCCAAGGCCGTGTCGATCGTCGAGTCCCGCAGTGAGCTGCTCGCGCTGCGCATGGTCGAGATGCCCGCCCCGTCCGACGTCGACGAGGTGTGGCTGGAACGCGTCTCGGAGTTCGTGCCCGAGGACGTCATCCGCGTCGTCGAGCCGCGCCGGGGCGGCGCCGAGTGGCTCGACGGCGTGCGCCGCGTCATCGAGCACGGCAGCTGGCCCAAGCTGCGCTGCGGCGGCGTGAGCAGGGAGAACTTCCCGAGCATCGACGAGGTCGCCGACTTCCTGTCGGTGGTCAGCTCCGGCGGGGTGGCGTTCAAGGCCACCGCCGGCCTGCACCACGCCGTCCGGCACACCGACGAGAAGACCGGGTTCACCCACCACGGGTTCCTCAACCTGCTGGTGGCGACCGCCCGGGCGCTGTCCGGCGGCGACGTGCGCGAGGCGCTGGGCAGCACCGACTCGACCGCGCTGGGCGAGGAGGCCGCGGCGCTGTCCGACCAGGCCGCGCACGCCGTCCGCGGCGTGTTCGCCTCCTACGGGTCGTGCTCGCTGGACGAGCCGATCGCCGACCTCGACCGCCTGGGGCTGCTGTGAGCTGGGTCGACGTCCCCGCGTTCACCGCGGACGACCCCTTCGGGCCCCAGACGCTGCCCTACGGCGTGCTGGCCGACCACGGCGTCGCGGTGCGGGTCGGCGACTCCGCGCTGCCGCTGCGCGGCCTGGCCCTCGGCGAGCGGCTCGCGCCGCTGGTCGCCGGCCCGTCCCTGGACCCCCTGCTGGCCGCCGGTCGCCCCGCGTGGAGCGAGCTGCGGGCCCGCCTGGTCGAGCTGGTGGCGGCGAAGTCCGCCCCGCGCGGCGCGGCCCTGGTGGGCCTGGACGGCGCCGTGCTGCCGTTCACCGTGGCCGACTACGTGGACTTCTACTCGTCGCGCCACCACGCCGAGAACGTCGGGCGCATCTTCCGGCCCGACGGCGACGCGCTCACCCCCAACTGGACGCACCTGCCCATCGGCTACCACGGCCGGGCGGGCACGGTCGTCGTCTCCGGCACCCCGGTGACCAGGCCGAACGGCCAGCGCCGGTCGTCGTCCGGGCCCGTGTTCGGACCGTCCGGGCGGCTCGACGTCGAGGCCGAGGTCGGCTTCGTGTGCGGCGGGCCCGTCGCGACCAGGCTGAGCCCGGCGAAGGCCGTGGACCACGTGTTCGGCGTGGCCCTGGTCAACGACTGGTCCGCGCGCGACGTCCAGGCGTGGGAGTACCAGCCGCTCGGCCCGTTCCTCGGCAAGTCGTTCGCCACGTCCGTGGCGGCCTGGATCACGCCGCTGGAGGCGTTCGCGGTCGCCCGAGTCACCCCGCCGCCGCTGCCCAACCCGGTATTGCCCTACCTCGTCGAGGAACGGCCGTGGGGGCTCGACATCCGCCTGGAGGTCGAGTGGAACGGCGAGGTCGTCTCGCGGCCCCCGTTCCGCGAGATGTCGTGGACGTTCGCCCAGCAGCTCGCGCACCTGTCGGTGAACGGCGCTACGGTCCGTCCGGGCGACCTGATCGCGTCGGGCACGGTGTCGGGTCCCGACCGCGACCAGCGCGGCTCCTTCCTGGAGCTGAGCTGGGGCGGGACGGAGCCGATCGCGCTCGGCGGGGGTGAGCGGACCTTCCTGGAGGACGGTGACGAGGTGCGCATCACCGCCACCGCACCCGGGGAGGGCGGTTCGGTCGTCGGGCTGGCCGAGGTGGTCGGCACGATCGCGCCCGCCGTCGCCGGTGCCGGTGGCGGTGCCGTCGTCGAGAGGTAGACCGTGGTCAGACCCGATCCGCGCGGACGAGTGCCGGCCCCGGCGTCGAAGGAGAGCTCGCTGACCCTGGAGCGGGGCCTGGCCCTGCTCCAGGCGGTGGCCGACGCCGAGTCCGAGGCGCCGTCGATCAGCGAGCTGGCGGCGGCCATCGGCGCGTCGCGCGCCGCCGTGTACCGGCTGCTGGTGCCGTTGCAGTCACGCGGCCTGGTGCGGCGCGAGGGCTCCAAGGTCCGGCTGGGCCTCGGCGTGCTGCGCCTGGCGTCCAACGTCCTGCCGCAGCTGCGGCTGGCCGCCCAGCCCGCCCTGCGGACCCTGGCGGAGCACGTGGGCGCGACCGCGCACCTGACCGTGGCGGACGGGTCGGAGGCGCAGGCCGTGGCGGTCGTCGAACCGTCGTGGACGGCGTACCACGTGGCCTACCGGGTCGGGTCGCGCCACCCCGTGCACCGGGGGGCGGCCGGGAAGGCCATCGGCCTGTCCGCGGAGGGCCGCCAGTGGGTGCACTCGACGGGCGAGCTGCAACCGGGCGCGTTCGGCGTCGCGGCGCCCGTGCGCGGTGTGCCCGGACTGCGGGCCAGCGTGGGCGTGGTGGCCCTGGAGGAGCTGGACGGTGACGTCGTGGGGCCGCACGTGGTGCGGGCGGCCCAGGAGGTCGCGGATGCGTTGCGTTAGAGCAACGCTACGCTGCGTGTGCGACAATCGGCGTGACGCGAGGAGGACCAGGTGACCGCTCTGCCCGAGCCTTCGGCGAACGAGCCCCACTTGTTCACGGTCGCCGAGTACGCCGCGCTCGGAGAGGTCGAGGCCGGCTACTCCGAGTTGCAAGAAGGTCGGGTCCTGATGTCGCCCAGCCCGTCGCCGCTGCGGCGGTGACCCGGGTTTCTCCCGCCGTCCCGACCTGCTCGTCGTCCCCCGGGAGGCGGTGGCGCGCGGGGGGATGCTCCGCGCGTCCGACGCCCTGGTCGTCCTGGAGATCGTCTCGCCGGGGTCGAAGCGCACGGACCGGGTCGTGGAGCGGGGCGAGTACGCGGACGCCGGCATCCCCCACTACTGGATCGTGGACCTGGCCGAACCGGTCTCCCTGGTGGCCTGCCACCTCGCCGGCGAGTTCGGCTACCAGGACCCCGGTGACGTGACGGGGGTCTTCACCACCGACGTGCCGTTCCCCGTCCGGCTCGACCTGACCGCCCTCGTCCGACCGTCCTCGTCCGGGTGGGTGCGCGGCTGCGGTTCGCGGCAGCGGGGGACGGGACCTTGGTCCTGCCCCGGACAGGACCCTCGTACCTGAGCGGAACCGCAGGTCAGACGTAACTTCATAGCCGTGGACGTCCTCGACCTGGCGCGGTGGCAGTTCGGCATCACCACCGTCTACCACTTCCTGATGGTGCCGCTGACGATCGGCCTGTCGCTGCTCGTCGCGGGGATGCAGACGGCCTGGGTGCGCACGGGCGACCGCAAGTACCTGGCCATGACGAAGTTCTGGGGCAAGCTGCTGCTGATCAACTTCGCCATGGGCGTGGTGACCGGCATCGTGCAGGAGTTCCAGTTCGGCATGACCTGGTCGGCCTACTCGCGCTTCGTGGGGGACGTGTTCGGCGCGCCCCTCGCGATGGAGGGCCTCGTCGCGTTCTTCGTCGAGTCCACGTTCCTCGGCCTGTGGATCTTCGGGTGGGACCGCCTGCCCAAGAGGGTCCACCTGGCCTGCGTCTGGGCGTTCTCGCTGGCCACGATCGCGTCGGCCTACTTCATCCTGGCCGCGAACTCGTGGATGCAGCACCCGGTGGGCGTCGTCCTGGACGACGGGCGACCGCGGCTCACCTCGATCTGGGCCGTGCTGGGCAACAACACCGTGCTCGCCGCGTTCCCGCACACCGTCTTCGGGGCGTTCGCCGTCGCGGCGTCGTTCCTGGTGGGCATCGCGGCGTGGCACCTGTGGCGGCGGACCGAAGAGGGAGCGGTCTGGCGCGCGTCGGTGAAGCTCGGCACGTGGGTCGGGGTGGTCGCGTTCGCCGGTCTCGCGGTGAGCGGCGACCTCCAGGGCAAGCTGATGTTCGAGCAGCAGCCGATGAAGATGGCCGCCGCCGAGGCGCTGTGCCACACCGAGGAGCCCGCCTCGTTCTCCGTGTTCGCGGTCGGCGACGTGTCGCGCCCGGACTGCGAGAACGTCAAGAGCGTCACGGTGCCCGCGCTGCTGTCGTTCCTCGCGCACAACGACTTCTCCACCGAGGTCAAGGGCATCGAGGACCTGGTGCCCGAGTACCAGGCGAAGTACGGCACCCACTACCCCGTCGACGAGCGGCTCGGCGAGCTGTCGGGGCAGCCGATCGACTACGTGCCGAACCTGCCCGTCACCTACTGGGGCTTCCGGTTCATGATCGGGTTCGGCGGCATCGCGGTGGCGTCCGGCCTGGCGATCCTGTGGCTGACCCGCGGCGGCCGGGTGCCGCGCGGGAACTGGTTCAGGTGGTTCGCGCTGGGCAGCGTCGCGACGCCGTTCCTGGGCAACAGCTTCGGCTGGATCTTCACCGAGATGGGGCGCCAGCCGTTCGTGGTGGTGCCCAACCCGACCGGCGTGGACGGGGTGTGGATGTTCACCGCGCGCGCCGTGTCGAACTCGACCGTCGGCGAGGTGCTGACCTCGCTGGTGGCCTTGACGCTGGTCTACGGGGTGCTGGCCTGCGTCGAGGTGTTCCTGGTCCGGCGGTACGTCCGCGCGGGGGTCGCGGGCGTGCTGCCGGCACCGGGCGGCGGTGCCGGGGAACCGCCGGGCGACGGCGGGCGACCGGGCCGCGACGAGTCCGACCACCTCCAGTTCGCGTACTGAGCGGGGAGAGCCGTGGAGACGTTCTGGTTCTGCGTGATCGCCCTGCTGTGGCTGGGCTACCTGTTCCTGGAGGGCTTCGACTTCGGCGTCGGCATGCTGCTGCCGGTGCTGGGCCGCGACGAGACCGAGCGCCGCGTGGTGATCAACACCATCGGCCCGGTGTGGGACGGCAACGAGGTGTGGCTGCTGGTGGCGGTCGGCGCGACGTTCGCCGCGTTCCCCGCCTGGTACGCCTCGCTGCTCAGCGGCGCCTACCTGCCGCTGGTGCTGTTCCTGCTGGCCCTGATCGGGCGCGGGGTCGCGTTCGAGTACCGCGGCAAGGTCGACTCGGCGCGCTGGCGGCGCACGTGGGACCGGGTGATCGTCGGCGGGTCGTGGGCGGCGGCGCTGAGCGTCGGCCTGCTCCTGTCGACCACCGTGTTCGGCCTGCCGCTGGACGCCGTCGGCGACCGGGTCGGCTCGCCGTTCGCCTCGGTCCGGCCGGAAACGCTGCTCGGCGCGGTCGCCGTGGCCGGGTACGCGCTCGTGCACGGCGCGGTGTTCCTGTCCCTCAAGACCGAGGGCGACGTGCGGGAACGCGCCCGCGCGCTGGCCCTGAAGGTCGCGCCGTTCGCGCTGCTGCCGCTGCTGGTGCTGCTGCTGGCCGTGCAGCTGCGGTCCGGCTCGGTGTGGACGTGGGGCGCGTCGATCGCGGTGGCCCTGGCCGCCCTGGGCGCGTACGCCCGGCTGGCGCTGCGGCGCGAGGGGCAGGCGTTCGCGCTGATGGGCGTCGCGGTGGCGGCGGCGGTGGCCGCGCTGTTCGGCGCGCTGCACCCCGACGTGCTGCCGTCGACGCTCGACCCGGCGTGGTCGCTGACCGTGGCCGGGGCGGCGTCCTCGCCGTACACGCTGACCGTGATGACGTGGGTCGCCGCGTTCGGCACGCCCGCCGTGCTCGTCTACCAGGGGTGGACCTACTGGGTGTTCCGCAAGCGGATCGGCACCCGGCACATCCCGCCGGTGCACGTGCCCACCGGTGACGCCCCCGTGGTCGACGCGCCCGCCCCCGGTGCGGGTCCGTCGCGCCCGTCGCGCCCGTCGGGCACGTCATGAGCTTCCCCGGAGCCCCTTCCGCCACGAAGCCGGGGAAAGGCCCGCTCGGCGCGCTGCCCGCCCTCTCGGGGGCGGCGCGCCGGGCGCTGGTCCTGTGCGCGCTGCTGGCCGCCCTGACGGCCGGGGCGCTGGTGTGGCAGGCCGTGGCGCTGGCGTCGGCGCTGGTGTCCGGCGGATCGCTGTGGGTCCTGGCGGCGGCCGTCGTGGTGCGCGCGCTGCTGGCGTGGGCCACGGAGTCCGCGGCGGCGCGCGCGGCGGCCGGGGCGAAGGAGGAGCTGCGGGCCGCGGTCCTGGACCGGGCGCTCGCCCTCGGACCCGGCTGGATCGTCGACCGCGGCCCCGCGGAGCTGGCGGTCCTCGCGACCCGGGGACTGGACGCGCTGGACGCCTACTTCACCAAGTACCTGCCCGCGCTCGTGACGACGGCCGTGGTGCCGCCGCTGGTCGGCGCGTGGGTGCTGTGGACCGACCCGACGTCGGCCGTGCTGATCGCCGTGACGCTGCCGCTGATCCCGGTGTTCGCCATCCTGATCGGCAAGTTCACCTCGGCCCGGGTCGCCGCGGCGGCGACCGCGCTGGAACGGCTGTCGGGGCGGCTCGCGGAACTCGTGCGCGCCCTGCCGGTGCTGACCGCGTTCGGGCGCGCGGCGGCGCAGGCCGGCGCGGTCCGGGAGGTCGGCGAGCGGTACCGGAAGGCCACCATGGGCACGCTGCGGGTGGCGTTCCTGTCGGCGCTGGTGCTGGAGATCGCGGCATCGCTGTCGGTGGCGCTGATCGCGGTCGGCATCGGCCTGCGGCTGGTGTCGGGGGAGATGACGCTGGCCGTGGGCCTGGTGGTGCTGATCCTCGCGCCCGAGTGCTACCTGCCGCTGCGGGCCGCCGGTGCGGCGCACCACGCGTCGGAGGACGGCGTGGAGGCCGTGCGCCGGGTCGCCGAGATCCCCGTGCGCCCCGCCGACCCCACCCCCGAGCTGCCCCCGGTTCCCGCATCGCCCCCCAGCGGTGTCGAGGTGCGCGACCTGCGCGTCCGCCGCCGGGGCCGGTACGCCCCGGACGGCGTGAGCCTGCGGGTGCGCCCCGGCGAGGTGCACCGCCTCGACGCGCCCAGCGGTGCGGGCAAGTCCACGCTGTTCGACGTGCTCCTCGGCTACGTCCGGCCGGACGGCGGTTCGGTGACCGTCGACCGCGACGCCATCGCCTGGGTGCCGCAGCGCCCCGCCTTCGCCGGCCGCACCGTCGCCGACGAGCTGGAGCTGACCACCGGCCGCGTGGACCGGGACGTCCTCGCCTCGGTCGCCGCCGACCACCTGGCCCACCGCCCGATCGCCGAGCTGTCCACCGGCGAACGCCAGCGCGTCGCCCTCGCCCGCGCCCTCACCAAGGTCCGCGACGGCGCGACCGTCCTCCTCCTGGACGAACCCACCGCCCACCTCGACCCCGCCACCGCCACCCGCGTCATGGCCGCGATCCAGCAAGCCGCGACCTCCGGCACAGCCGTCCTCCTGTCCACCCACAGGATTGTTCAACAATCCGACGACACCATTCCCGGCCGCTCAATCGCTCACACGTCGGATCGTTCAACAATCCCTCATTCCCCACGTCCGACGCGTCGGCTCGTGGCGGGCGCGCTGCTGGGTGCGGCGGCGGCGCTGAGCGGTGTCGCCCTCACCGCCGTCGCGGCGTACCTGATCGCGAAGGCCGCCACCCAGCCGCCGATCCTGACGCTGTCCGTCCTGGTGGTGGGCGTGCGGACGTTCGCGCTGGCGAAGGGCGTGCTGCGCTACCTGGAGCGGCTGGTGTCGCACGACGCGGCGTTCCGGCACGCCGAGGCGCTGCGGGTGCGGCTGTGGCGGTCGCTGCGCCCCGGCCGGGCCGACCTGACCCGGCTCGTCGACGACGTCGACACCGTCCGCGACCTGCTGCCGCGCGTCCTCCAGCCGCCGCTGGTCGCGCTCGGCACGGCGCTGGCCGCGGTGGTGCTGTTCACGCTGGTCGACCCGGCCGCCGGGGTCGCGCTGGCGGTCGCGCTGGCGGTGGGCGGCGTGCTCGCGCCGGTGGTGGCCGTCCTCGCCGAGCGGCGCGCGACCACCGCCCTGGCCCGGGGGAGGCGCGAGGTGTCGGAGCGGGTGCTGACCCTGCTCACCGCCGCGCCCGACCTGATCGCCTTCGGCGCGGACCGGACCGTGCGCGCCGACCTGGCCGCCCGGGACGCCGCACTGGCCCGGGCGGCGCGCCGGCAGGCCCTCGGGGCGGGCGCGGCCACCGGGATCGTGCACCTGACCACCGGCCTGGCCGCCGCCGTGTGCACGGGGCTCGCCCTCGCCGGCGGCGTCGACCCGCTGTGGGTGCCGGTGCTCGGCCTCGTGCCGCTCGCCCTGGCCGAGGTCCTCGGCGCCCTCCCGGCCGCCGCGCAGCACCGGGCCGCGTTGCGCGAGTCCTACGGGAGGATTGTTGAACAATCGGACGATTCAATCGTTCTTGCTTCCGGTGCGGACGTGGTGCTGTCCGATGTCACCGCGCGCTGGCCCGGAAGTGCGGAAAGCACGCTGGCGAACGTGACCGTGCATCTTCCGAAGGGGACAAAAGCAGCTGTGGTGGGGCCCTCGGGAGCCGGGAAGTCGACGCTGTTCGCGTTGCTGCTCGGGTTCGTCGGGGCGGAGCGGGGGACGGTGGCGAGGCCGGCGCGCGTCGCGTGGTGCCCGCAGGAGCCGATGCTGGTGACGACCACCCTGCGGGAGAACCTGCGGCTCGGCGACCCGCACGCCGACGACGACCGGCTGCGGTGGGCGCTCGGCGTGGCCGGCCTCGACCCCCGGCCCGACCTCGACCTCGACACGGTGATCGGTCCGACGCTGCTGTCCGGCGGCGAGGCGCAGCGCGTCGCCGTGGCCCGCGCCGTGCTGCACGACGCCGACCTCGTGCTGCTCGACGAACCCACCGCCCACCTCGACGAACCCACCGCCCGCGCCCTCCTCGACCGGCTCGACGACGTGCTGCGCGACCGCACCGTCGTGCACATCACCCACCGCCCCGCCGAGGCGGACCGGGCCGACCTCGTGCTGGACGTCGCCGGGGGCCGGGTGCGCGTCGCGGCCAGGGCATACCGTTGACCTCCGTGGACCCCGCACGCGTGCTCGCCGCTTCGACCGAGATCACCTCCGCGGCGCTCGCGGGCGACGACCCGGACGCCGTGCTGCCGCTCGTCGTGCGCAGCGCCGTCGAACTCGCCGAGGCCGACCTGGGCCTCGCCATGGTCACCACCGACGACGGCACGCTCACCGTCGAGGCGTCCTCCGGCGGGTTCTCGGGCGACGACGACCCGGTGGGCGTGGTCCTGTCGAACCGCTCGTCGGCCGCCCGCGCCGCCCGCACCGGGGTGCCCGTCGTCGCCGACGACTTCACCACCGACCCGCGCACCGCGCCGTTCGTGCCGAAGGAGCTGCGGTCCTACGGGCCGTTCGCGGTGGCGCCGTTCGGCACGAAGGAGCGCAAGATCGGCGCGCTCGCCGTGTACCGGCGCAAGGGCGGTCGGCCGTTCAGCCCGGACACCGTCGACGTGCTGGCCGCGTTCGCCGCGCAGGCCGGCCTCGCCGTGGTGCTGGCCGAGGGGTCGACGGCGCGCCAGCGCATCGCGGTCTACCAGGAGCGCGAGCGCATCGCGCGCGACCTGCACGACGTGATCATCCAGCGGCTGTACGCGACCGGCGTGCAGCTCGACCTGCTCGACCGCAGGCTCAAGCTCGACGGTCGCGAGGCGAAGCGGCTCGCCGAGGC
>NZ_JBPKJK010000004.1:0-115348 GCF_051756985.1 Saccharothrix sabaoui | reverse complement strand
ACCTGCTACGTCCCCGCCGACCGCGAGGAGACGTACTCGCCGGCGAACCGGTCCGAGCTGGTCGACGTGACCGGCTACGCCACGTTCCGGCAGGCCGCGTGGGCCGGGTCGTTCGAGGGCCGGTCGACGATCGGCCTGGGCACCCGCGCCCTGCTGCCGTTCCGGGTGTTCACCCTGCCGGGGCGGGTCGTCGTGGACGTCGCGCACACCTGGTGAGCTACGGGGTGTGGGCCGCCACGCGGTAGCCCACACCCCGGACCGTCTCGATGCGCAGGGCGTCGCCGAGCTTGCCGCGCAGCGCCGCGATGTGGGTGTCGAGGGTGCGCGACGGCGCCTCCCAGTGCGCCTGCCACACCTGGTCCACGATCAGGTCGCGGCTGACCACCGTGCCCGCGCGGCCGACGAGCAGCGCGAGCAGGTCGAACTCCTTGCGGGTCAGGGGCACCGGCTCGCCGTCGACCCTGGCCTCCCGGCTCGCCGGGTCCAGGGTCAGCGGGCCCAGGGTGACCTCGTGCTCGCGCTCGGCGGCCCGGGCCGACCGGGTGCGGCGCAGCACCGCCTCGACGCGGGCCAGCAGCTCGGCCGTGCCGAACGGTTTCACCACGTAGTCGTCGGCGCCCAGGCGCAGGCCCAGGACCCGTTCGCGCTCCTCGCCGCGGGCGGTGACGGTGATGATCGCCGTGCCCGTGCGGTGGCGCAGCTCGCGCAGCACGTCCAGGCCGTCGCCGTCGGGCAGGCCCAGGTCGAGCAGCACCACGTCCGCCGCCGGCGCGGTCAGCGCCGCCGCCGCCGTGCCCACCCGGTGGACCTCGTAGCCCGCGTGCTTGAGGGCGGTGAGCAGGCCGCGCGCCACCCGGTCGTCGTCCTCGACGACGAGGATGCGCACGCCGCCCTACCGCTCCGGCCCGTCGCCGCCGCCCGCGGGCCCGTTGTCGGCGGGCCCGTCGTCCGGCACCGTCTTCTTCCCCGGCTCCGGCGCGCCGGCCGGCTCGTGCGCCACGTCGTCCTCGGGCCCGTCCCCGGCCGCGCCGGCGGACCCCTCGGCGGGCTTGCCGGCGGCCGTCGCACCGCCCCCGGCCTCGGTGCCCTCGGCGTCCGGGTCGGGCCGCACGACGACCTCCCGGTCGCCCCGCTTCGCGGCCAGCACGAAGTAGACGACCGCGCCGACGAACACCACGACCGACGTGATCACGTTGATGCGCAGGCCGAAGACCTCGGTCGCCGGGTCGGTCCGCATCAGCTCGATCCAGAACCGGCCCGCCGTGTAGCCCGCGACGTAGAGCGCGAACACCCGGCCGTGGCCGAGGCGGAACCTGCGGTCGGCCCACACGATCAGCAGCGCGACGCCGAGGTTCCACAGCAGCTCGTAGAGGAACGTCGGGTGCACGACCTCGATCGGCGTGTGGTCCAGCGCGACGCCGGCCAGGTCGTCCTTGAAGCCGGTGTCCGGGTTGACCCGCTCGTAGATCTCCAGGCCCCACGGCAGCGTGGTGGGACCGCCGTACAGCTCCTGGTTGAAGTAGTTGCCGAGGCGGCCGATGGCCTGCGCGACCACGATGCCGGGCGCCAGCGCGTCCGCCATCGCGGGCAGCGGGATGCCCTTGCGGCGGCACGCGATCCACGCGCCCACGCCGCCCAGCGCGATGGCGCCCCAGATGCCCAGGCCGCCGTTCCAGATGGCCAGCGCGTCCAGCGGGTTGCGGCCCTCGCCGAAGTACTTGTGGTAGTCCGTCGCCACGTGGTAGAGCCGGCCGCCGACCAGGCCGAACGGCACCGCGAACACCGCGATGTCCGTGACCTCGCCCTTCAGCCCGCCGCGGGCCACCCACCGGCGCTCGCCCCACCAGATCGCCACCACGATGCCGGCGATGATGCAGAGGGCGTAGGCGCGGAGCGGGATCGGTCCGAGCTGCCACACGCCCTGGTCGGGGCTCGGGATCGTCGCGAGGTAAGTCGTCACCACGCCGACCACCGTAGTGGGTGGCCGGGGGTGCTCTGCGCCGACAGCTCGATTGTTACCGGGAAGGGTCGTTCGAGCCGGAGCACGCCGTCCTGGCCGCGCGCCGCCTCGACGTGCTCGACGCCGTCCGGCGTCCGGGGACCCACCCCCGAACGGGCTGGTTCACTCGAACGTGCGTGCTACACGGCAGCCGCCGTGCGGCGCACCCCGCCCGCCAGCTCCTCGGTCAGCGCGGCCACCGTGCCGTCCTGTACCGCCGACACGAACGCCGACCCGACGATGACCCCGTCCGCGAACCCGGCCAGCTCCGCCGCCTGCGCGCCGTTGCGCACGCCCAGCCCCACGCCCACCGGCAGGTCGGTGTGCTCGCGCACCCGCCCGACCAGCGCCGGGGCGGCCGAGGACACGACGTCGCGCGCCCCCGTCACGCCCATCACCGAGGTCGCGTACAGGAACCCGCTCGACGCCCGGGCGGTCATCGCGACGCGCTCCTCGGTGGACGACGGCGCGACCAGGAAGATCCGGTCCAGGTCGTGGGCGCGCGCCGCGGCGATCCACTCCTCGCCCTCGTCGGGCACCAGGTCGGGGGTGATGACGCCGAGCCCGCCGGCCGCCGCGAGGTCGCGCGCGAAGCGGTCCACGCCGTAGGCCAGCACCGGGTTCCAGTAGGTCATGACGACCGCCCGGCCACCCGCCGACGCGACCGACTCGACCACGCCGAACAGGTCGCGCACCCGGAAGCCCTCGCGCAGCGCGGTCTCGGCGGCGCGCTGGATGGTGGGCCCGTCCATCACCGGGTCGGAGAACGGCAGGCCGACCTCCACCAGGTCGCACCCGGACGACACCATCGTCCGCAGCACGTCCTTCGAGCCCTCGACGGTCGGGTACCCGGCGGGCAGGTAGCCGATCAGCGCCGCGCGCGACTCGGCCCGGCAC
The DNA here is from genome assembly GCF_051756985.1 of Saccharothrix sabaoui. Lineage (NCBI taxonomy): Bacteria > Bacillati > Actinomycetota > Actinomycetes > Pseudonocardiales > Pseudonocardiaceae > Saccharothrix > Saccharothrix sabaoui. The sequence goes on along the minus strand of NZ_JBPKJK010000004.1, from coordinate 112,452 downwards.
GCCTCGAACAGCGGGGACAGCCTGCTCATGCGTCCACTCCCAGCCCGAACCACTTGACGGCGGTGTCCATGTCCTTGTCGCCGCGACCGGACAGGTTCACCAGGATCAGCGACTCCGGTCCCAGCTCGCGGCCGAGCTTGATCGCACCGGCCAGGGCGTGCGCCGACTCGACCGCCGGGATGATGCCCTCCTCGCGGGAGAGCAGGGCGAACGCGTCCATCGCCTCGGCGTCGGTCACCGGCCGGTACTCGGCGCGCCCGATGTCCTTGAGGTGGGCGTGCTCGGGGCCGACGCCGGGGTAGTCCAGGCCCGCCGAGATGGAGTGCGCCTCGGCGATCTGCCCGTCGGCGTCCTGGAGCACGTACGACATGGCGCCGTGCAGCGAGCCGGGCGTGCCCTTGGTGAGCGTGGCGCCGTGCCGCGCGGTCTCGACGCCGTCGCCGCCCGGCTCCAGGCCGACCAGCCGCACGGACGGGTCGTCGATGAAGCCGTGGAAGATGCCGATCGCGTTGGACCCGCCGCCGACGCACGCGGCGACGACGTCGGGCAGGCGACCGGCCTTCTCCAGGATCTGCTGCCGCGCCTCGATGCCGATGACCCGGTGGAAGTCGCGCACGAGCACCGGGAACGGGTGCGGCCCCGCCGCGGTGCCCAGCAGGTAGTGCGTGTCGTCGACGTTGGCGACCCAGTCGCGCAGCGCCTCGTTGATCGCGTCCTTGAGCGTCCGCGAGCCGTTCTTGACCGGGATGACCTGCGCGCCGAGCAGCCGCATCCGGGCCACGTTGAGCGCCTGCCGCTCGGTGTCGACCTCGCCCATGTAGACGACGCAGTCCAGGCCCATGAGCGCGCAGGCGGTGGCCGTGGCCACGCCGTGCTGGCCGGCGCCGGTCTCGGCGATGACCCGCTTCTTGCCCATGCGCTTGGTCAGCAGCGCCTGGCCCAGCACGTTGTTGATCTTGTGCGAGCCGGTGTGGTTGAGGTCCTCGCGCTTGAGGAACACCCGTGCGCCGCCCGCGTGCGCCGCGAACTTCGGCGCCTCGGTGAGCAGCGACGGGCGTCCGGCGAAGTCGCGCAGCAGCCGGGCGAACTCGTCCAGGAACTCCGGGTCGACCCGCGCCTTCTCGTAGAACGCGGCGAGCTCGTCCACCGCCGCGATCAGGGCTTCCGGCATGAACCGGCCGCCCCACGGCCCGAAGTGACCCCGCTCGTCCGGGTCGTGGGGTGTCGGAGCCAACTGGCCGCGCGACATGCGCACTCCTCCTACCGGCTGTGTCTTACCTGCTGGGCCGGGGGCACGCGGGGTGGGACCCCGCCGTCACCAGCTTGTTCACCGCGACCTTGGGGTCGCCGCTCGTCACCAGGCTCTCGCCGACCAGCACCGCGTCGGCGCCCGCGCCCGCGTACGACATCAGGTCGCCCGGCCCGGTGACCCCGGACTCGGCGATCTTGATCGTGTCGAAGGGCAGGCCGGGCGCGATCCGCCCGAAGACGTCCTTGTCCACTTCCAGGGTGTGCAGGTTGCGGGCGTTCACGCCGATGACGCTCGCCCCCGCCTCCAGCGCGCGGTCGGCCTCCTCGGCCGTGTGCACCTCGACCAGGGCGGTCATGCCCAGCGACTCGACCCGGTCCAGCAGCGAGACCAGCGCGTTCTGCTCCAGCGCCGCCACGATCAGCAGCACCAGGTCGGCGCCGTGCAGGCGCGCCTCGTGCACCTGGTACGGGCTGACGATGAAGTCCTTGCGCAGCAGGGGGACGCCCACCGCCGCGCGCACCGCGTCGAAGTCCTCCAGCGAACCGCCGAAGCGGCGCTGCTCGGTCAGCACGCTGATGCACCGCGCGCCGCCCAGCTCGTACTGGACGGCCAGCTCCGCGGGCTCGGGGATCTCGGCCAGCGCCCCCTTCGAGGGGCTGCGCCTCTTGACCTCGGCGATCACCCCCACGCCCGGCCCGCGCAGGATCGACATCACGTCCTGCGGCGGCGCGACCTTGGCCGTCTTGGCCCTCAGCACGTCGAAGGGCAGTGCCGCCTCGCGCACGGCGAGGTCTTCGCGGACGCCTTCGATGATCGACTCGAGAACGGTCATCCGAGCACCTCGCCCGACTCCGTCAGACCTTCCGGTTCCCTCGCAAGCTCCCGCACGTCATGCTCCCCTTCCCGCCACGTGGATGCTAACCCCGTCGCGGACCGACTCCGGCCACCGGGGTCGCCGCGTTCACGCTGCTGATAAGGGTCCTCACGAGCCCACGTGCGCAAACGTGCGGCACCGGCCGGTCCGGCGGGCGTCACTCCCGCTCGGTCGGGTCGTCCCCGCGCTCCAGCGCGTTCCACAGCTCGCGCTCGGGGTCGGCGCTCCGCCGCGCCGCGCCGGGCGTCTGGTAGCCGCCGCCCAACCGGGGCATCGCCGCGCCCCTGACCAGCAGCAGCAGGCCCGCCGCGGCCATCAGCAGCAGGCCCAGGAGGACGACCGCGTACGCCGCCGCCGGCGGGGAGGCCGCGGTCACCATCCGGCTGACCGCGACGGCCGCGAGCAGCACCAGGGCGCCCAGCACCCGGCGCATCCAGCCCGCGAGCGCCACCGCGGCGGCGACGGCGGCCACGCAGAACAGCGCCACCGGCACCAGGGCGGGCTGGACCTCGGCGCCGGTGGCCTCCGGCTTCACCCGGGTGGCGCCCCAGGTCATGGTCGAGGTGGCCCACAGCGCGCCGGCGGCCAGCAGGAGCAGCAGCACGGCGATCCACAGTGGACGCCTCCGGGCCGCCCCCGCCCGCGCCGCCGCCGCGGCTTCGGGGTCGGCTTCGGGCCGGTGCGGGTCGTGGTCAGACACCGGCCGGGTCCACCGCCGGGGCCATCGTCTGCGCGGTGGCGATGGCCGACAGGACAGCGCCCGCCTTGTTCAGGCACTCGTTGTCCTCGGCCACGGGGTCCGAGTCGGCCACGATGCCGCCGCCGGCCTGCACGTACGCCACCCCGTCGCGCACCAGGGCGGTCCGGATGGCGATGGCGGTGTCCGCGTCGCCCGCGAAGTCCAGGTAGCCGACGACGCCGCCGTACAGGCCGCGCCGGGTGGGCTCCAGCTCCTCGATCAGCTCCATCGCGCGCGGCTTGGGCGCGCCGGACAGGGTGCCCGCCGGGAAGCAGGCGGCCACCGCGTCGAACGCGGTCCTCCCCTCGGCCAGCTCGCCGCTCACCGTGGACACGATGTGCATGACGTGCGAGTACCGCTCGACCTTGAAGAAGTCGACCACGGTCACCGAGCCCGGCTTGCACACCCGGCCCAGGTCGTTGCGACCCAGGTCGACGAGCATGAGGTGCTCGGCGCGCTCCTTGTGGTCGGCCAGCAGGTCCTTCTCCAGCAGCGCGTCCTCCTCGGCGTCCACGCCGCGCCACCGGGTGCCCGCGATGGGGTGCGTGGTCGCCTTGCCGTCGCGCACCGTGACCAGGGACTCCGGGCTGCACCCGACGATGTCGAAGTCGTCCAGCCGCAGCAGGTACATGTACGGGCTGGGGTTGGACGTGCGCAGCACGCGGTAGATGTCGAGCGGGTCGGCGTCGGTGCGCATCTCGAACCGCTGCGAGAGCACGACCTGGAACGCCTCGCCCGCGCGGATGGCCTCCTTGGCCTTCTCCACGACCGCGTGGTGCTCCTCGCGCGTGCGCCGCCGGGTGAACTCCGGCTTGGGGCGGGAGAACACGGCGGCCGTCGCCGGGGCTGCGGACTGGAGGTCCCGGGTCATCCGGTCCAGCCGGGCCACCGCGTCGTCGTAGGCCGCGTCCACGCGCTCCGGGGAGTCGTCCCAGTTGATGGCGTTCGCGATGAGCGTGACGGTGCCCTCGTGGTGGTCCAGCGCCGCGAGGTCGGTGGCGAGCAGCATCACCAGTTCGGGGACCCGCAGGTCGTCCTCGGCGAGTTCGGGCAGCCGCTCCAGGCGGCGCACCGCGTCGTAGCCGATGTAGCCGACCATGCCGCCGGTCAGCGGGGGCAGGCCGGGCAGCGGGTCGGTGCGCAGCACCTCGATGGTCTCGCGCAGCGCCACCATGGGGTCGCCGCCCTCGGGCAGGCCCACGGGGTGCGGCCCGATCCAGGACGCCTCGCCGCCGGTGGCGGTCAGCGCGCCCGCGCTGCGCGCGCCGACGAACGACCAGCGCGACCAGGAGCGGCCGTTCTCGGCCGACTCGAACAGGAACGTGCCCGGCCGGTCCGCCGCCAGCTTGCGGTACAGGCCGACCGGGGTCTCGGCGTCCGCCAGGAGCCGCCGCACCACGGGGACCACCCGCCGCTCGGCGGCCAGCTCGCGGAACTCCTCGCGCGTGGGACTGACCTCGCCCAGACCCGCGCCTGCACCGATGAGGCTCACCATGGGCGACATTGTGACCGATGCCGGCGGGAGGTCCCGCGCCCGGTGAAGTCCATCGTCCGCCGAACGATTTGCGGTGGTCGCCCATGATGGGGGGGTGGACCAGAGCCCGAACCGCACCGGACCGAAGCGCCGAGGCCGCCGCGCCGGCGGCGAGGACACCAGGGCCGCGCTGCTCCAGGCCGCGCGCGAGGTGTTCGTCGAGCGCGGTTACGAGGGGGCCACGGTGCGCTCGATCGCGACGCGGGCCGGCGTGGACGCGGCCATGGTCAACCACTGGTTCGGCGGCAAGGAGGGCCTGTTCGCCAAGGCCGTCCTCCAGGTGCCCATCGACCCGAACGCGCTGGTCGAACAGCTGCTCGACGGTCCGCCCGAGGAGATCGGCGAGCGGATCGTGCGCAACTTCGTGACCATCTGGGACGCCACCGGCGGCGGCCAGTTCGCGGCCCTGGTCCGCAGCGTCACCTCGCAGGAGCAGGTCGCCGGCGTGCTCCAGGAGTTCTTCGTGCAGACCCTGCTCAAGCGCGTGGTCTGCCGGCTGGACGTGCCCGACGCCGACCTGCGCGCCACGCTGCTGGCCAGCCAGATCTTCGGCATGGGCATCATCCGGTACGTGGTGCGCTTCGAGCCGTTCGCCTCGGCCGACGTGGACACCGTGGTCCGGGCGATCGCGCCGAACCTCCAGCGCTACCTGACCGGCGACCTCGACCGGCCGGTGCCCTCCGAGGGGACGACCCCCTAGTCGGGCGTCCCCTGGTCGGGCGTCCCCTGGGCAGGTGGTCGTCCGGCGGGCCCCAGCAGCAGGTCGGCGTCGAAGCAGGTCGCGTCGCCGGTGTGGCACGCGCCACCGACCTGGTCCACGACCACCAGCAGCGCGTCGCCGTCGCAGTCCAGCCGCACCTCGTGCACGTACTGGGTGTGCCCGGACGTCTCGCCCTTCACCCACTGCCGCTGCCGGCTGCGCGAGAAGTACGTGGCGCGGCGCGTGGTCAGCGTGCTGTGCAGGGCCTCGTCGTCCATCCAGGCCACCATCAGCACCTCGCCGGTCCCGCGCCGCTGGACGACGGCGCACACCAGCCCGTCGGCGGTGCGCTTGAGGCGGGAGGCGATCGAGGGGTCGAGCGCGCCGGTCACGGGCGTCCTCCGCGGAAGTGGACCAGGGCGGGTCGGGTGTTGAGCAGCACCACGGCGAACACGTGGACGGCGGAGAGCAGGCCGGACAGCACCCTGATCCACACCGGCCCCTGGTTGAGCACGGCCAGCAGGTGGACCAGCGCCACCAGGCCGAAGACGAACGCGGCGGTCAGCCGGGCGGGTCGCCAGCCGGCGAGCAGGCCGGCCACGGCGAGCAGCGACAGCACCGCGAGGATCACCGGGAAGCGCACCCAGTACGGGTCCGACTCCACCTGCCACCGCACGACGCCCATGAGCACGAACAGCACCGCGCCGGCGGCGCCGATGGCGGTGGCGAGCAGCACCTCGGTGGGCGCGTTGCGCGGGCCGGCCATCAGCGGACCTCCACGCCCGCGTCGCGCAGGCCCTTCTTCACGTCGCCGATGCGCAGCGCGCCGAAGTGGAACACGCTGGCCGCGAGCACGGCGTCCGCGCCCTCGGCCACGGCGGGCGGGAAGTGCTCCAGCCGCCCGGCGCCGCCGCTGGCGATGAGCGGCACGTCGACGACCGCGCGGGTGGACCGGATCAGCTCCAGGTCGAACCCGGCCTTGGTGCCGTCCGCGTCCATCGAGTTGAGCAGGATCTCGCCGACGCCCAGCTCCTGGCCCCGCGCGGCCCACTCGACCGCGTCGATGCCGGTGCCCCGGCGACCGCCGTGCGTGGTGACCTCGAAGCCGGACGGCGTGGGCCGCTCCCCCTCGGGCACGCGGCGCGCGTCGACCGACAGCACGATGCACTGCGCGCCGAACCGGCGGGACAGCTCGCCCAGCAGCTCGGGGCGGGCGATGGCGGCGGTGTTGACGCTCACCTTGTCCGCGCCGGAGCGCAGCAGCTTGTCCACGTCCTCGGGCGTGCGCACGCCGCCGCCCACGGTGAGCGGGATGAAGACCTGCTCGGCGGTGCGGCGGACGACGTCGAACGTGGTCTCCCGGTCGCCGGACGACGCGGTCACGTCCAGGAAGGTCAGCTCGTCGGCGCCCTCGGCGTCGTAGGCGCGCGCCAGCTCGACCGGGTCGCCCGCGTCGACGAGGTTGGTGAAGTTGACGCCCTTGACGACCCGCCCCCGGTCGACGTCCAGGCAGGGGATCACGCGCACCGCTACTGACATGGGTAAAAGCCTACGGGGATCACCCGATCGTGGATCGCGCGGGACATCCGGCCCGAAGTGTGGTTAACTAGAGGAGGTCGAAGGTTTTGTGTCCGTGTCTTCCACGCTCGCGAAACGCGTTTGAGCGTGTGATTCCTCAGGGTCCATGCGTTTGGACCGGCCCCGTCGGTGCGTTCGCCCGGCGGCAGCAGTATGAGGAGATTTGAAGATGGCTCAGGGCACCGTGAAGTGGTTCAACTCCGAAAAGGGCTTCGGCTTCATCACCCCGGAGAACGGTGGCGCGGACGTGTTCGTCCACTACTCGGAGATCCAGAGCGGCGGCTACCGCAGCCTGGAGGAGAACCAGCGGGTGAGCTTCGACGTCGGCCAGGGCGCCAAGGGCCCGCAGGCCACCAACGTCCAGGCCATCTGACCTGACGTGACGTCGAGGCCCTGTCCCCCACCAGGGGGGCGGGGCCTTTGCTCTTTCCCGGGGCACCCTACGTTGTGCCCATGGACCTCGGAGACGGCAAGTACCTGCTGCTGACCACGTTCCGCCGCAGCGGCGCGGCGGTGCCCACCCCGGTGTGGGTGGTCGGCGACGGCGACGCGCTCTACGCGTGGTCGGCGGCCGACGCGGGCAAGGTCAAGCGCATCCGCAACAGCGGTGACGTGCGGGTGGGGCCGTGCGACTTCAAGGGCAACCCGACCGGTGAGCAGGTGCCCGCCACGGCGACCCTGCTGGACCGGGCGGGCAGCGACCGGGTCCGGTCGATGATCGCGCGCAAGTACGGCCTGATGGGCAGGCTGACCCTGCTGGGCAGCCGCCTGCGCCGGGGTGCCGGGGGCACGGTCGGCATCGAGATCCACCCGTCAACCGGGAGTTGACGCCTCTTTACCGTCAACCTAGAGTTGACGCATGGTGGTCACCCCGGTGCAGCTCACCGACCTCATCGTCGCCGTCGCGGCCGAGCACGCCGACGCGCTCGGCCGGTTGGCGGTCGCCGTCGAGATGAGCGGTCAGCTCGACGAGCTCGGCGACCACCTCATCGGGCACTTCGTGGACGAGGCGCGCCGCTCCGGCGCGAGCTGGACCGACATCGGCGAGAGCATCGGCGTGACCAAGCAGGCCGCGCAGAAGCGGTTCGTGCCCAAGGAGTCCGCCGACTTCACGCCCGCCGCCCACGACCGCTACACCGACCGGGCGCGGCGGGTCGTCGTGCTGGCCCGCCACCACGCCCGGTTCAGCGAGCGGATCGGCACCGAGCACCTGCTGCTGGGCCTGCTCGACGAGTCGGGCGGCCTGGCCGCGAAGACCGTCGCGAAGCTGGAAGCCGCCGAGGGCACGACGCGGCTGGCCGTGCTCAACGCCCTGGACCCGGCCGTGCACGAGCGCCCCGACCCGCAGCCGTTCAGCACGCGCTGCAAGAAGGCGCTGGAGCTGGCCGTGCGCGCGTCACTGCGCCTGGGTCACCGCTTCGTGGGCACCGAGCACGTGCTGCTCGGCCTGCTCGCCGAGCGCGAGGGCGCCGCGGCCAAGGCCCTGGGCGACACGGGGGTCACCCTGGAGGCCGCGGAGGCCCACGTCGTGCGGGAGATCGGGGACGCGATCAGCCGCGCACGGCGGCAAGCGCCTCGGGGAGCGTGAACGCGCCCGCGTACAGCGCCTTGCCGACGATCGCGCCCTCCACGCCGTCGCGGTCCAGCGCGGCCAGCGCCACCAGGTCCGCCACGCTGGACACGCCGCCGGAGGCGATCACCGGGGCGTCGGTGCGCGCGCAGACCTCGCGCAGCAGGTCCACGTTCGGGCCGGTGAGCGTGCCGTCCTTGCTGACGTCGGTCACCACGTAGCGGGCGCAGCCGTCCCGGTCGAGCCGTTCCAGCACCTCCCACAGGTCGCCGCCGTCGGTCGTCCAGCCCCGGCCGGCGACCCGGTAGCCCTCCGGGGTGATCCGCACGTCCAGGCCAACGGCGATCTTCTCGCCGTGCTCGGCGATGGCCTTCGCGCACCACTCGGGGTCCTCGATCGCGGCGGTGCCCAGGTTGACCCGGGCGCAGCCGGTGGCGAGCGCGGTGGCCAGCGAGGCGTCGTCGCGGATGCCGCCGGACAGCTCGACCCGCACGTCCAGCTCGCCGACCACGCGGGCGATCAGCTCGCGGTTGCTCCCCCGGCCGAACGCGGCGTCGAGGTCGACCAGGTGGACCCACTCCGCGCCGTCGCGCTGCCACGCGTGCGCGGCGTCCAGCGGGCTGCCGTAGGAGGTCTCGGTGCCGGCCTCGCCCTGGACGAGGCGGACGGCCTGGCCGTCGACCACGTCGACGGCGGGGAGGAGCGTGAAGGTCACGCGAACAGCCTAGTTGACGCTCTTGAGCCAGTTCTCCAGCAGGTGCGCGCCCGCGTCGCCGGACTTCTCCGGGTGGAACTGGGTCGCCCACAGCGGCCCGTTCTCGACCGCGGCGACGAACCGGTCGCCGCCGTGCTCGGACCACGTCACCAGCGGGGGCTTGAGCGCGCCGGTGTCGTTCAGCTCCCACTTCCGCACCCCGTAGGAGTGGACGAAGTAGAACCGGGTGCCCGCATCGAGGCCGGCGAACAGCGCCGACCCCTCGGGGGCCTCGACCGTGTTCCAGCCCATGTGCGGCACGACGGGCGCCTCCAGCCGCTCCACCGTGCCGGGCCACTCGCCGCAGCCCTCGCTGTGCACGCCGTGCTCGATGCCCTTCTCGAACAGGACCTGCATGCCGACGCAGATGCCGAGCACGGGCCGCCCGCCGGCCAGGCGCTGCCCGATCAGGCGACCGCCCCTGACCGCGTTCAGGCCCTCCACGCAGGCGGCGAACGCCCCGACGCCGGGCACGACGAGCCCGTCGGCCTCCAGCACGGCACGGTGGTCGGCCGTGACCTCCACCTCGGCGCCCACGCGCTGCAGGGCGCGTTCGGCGGAGCGGAGGTTGCCTGATCCGTAGTCCAGAACGACGACTCGTGCCACGTGACCAGCCTACCCGCGGGGCCGGCGCGCGCCGGTCAGGCCAGGGGCGAGCCGCCCTGGGTGACCGGGACCACCGGCAGCACGGTGTTGATCGGCAGGCCCGCACCGGTCGGCAGGTTCGTCACCCAGGTGTCGGCCCGGCCCTCGTCGACCAGTGCCCGGACCTCGGCCACGTCGGGGGGCAGGGCGGCGGGGCCCGGTCGCGCGTCCAGGCGCCACCAGTGGAGCAGGCCCACCAGGCGGCGCGGCGCGCCGGTGAAGCCGGCCGCCCCGCCGTCCGTCCACACCTCGGCGTTCGGGCTCCACCGCACCAGGAGGGCCGAGGTGCCCGTCGCGCGGACGCGCTCGGCCAGCTCGGCGGCGGCCCGGAACGTGATCTGCCTGCGCGGCAGCAGCACCGTCCCGGACGCCACGGGCACCAGCGCCGCCGGGCCCGCGACCGCGCGGTGCAGGTTGAGCTGGAGCTCGGCGGTCGGCGCGGGTGTCCAGATCAGGGTTCTCGGCACGCTCACAGGCGGAGATCATGCCGCAGCCGTCGGTCGGCCGAACATCCGACGCACGGCCGCGGCGACGCCGGGCACGTCGAGGTCGTGCGCCGAATCGTGGTCCTCGGCCGTGCCGTAGGCGCGCAGCTCCGCGTCCCGGCGCACGCCGAGCGACCGCAGCCGGTGCGGCACGTCACCCAGCGCCTCGGCCGCCGCGTGCGCCGACGTGCCCTCCAGGTACGGCTCGACCAGCAGCACGTCGTTCGCCCGCCCCGCCCGGACGGCGGCGCGCAGCCCCTCGGCGTCGAACGGCCGGACCGTCGTCGCGTACAGCACGGTCACGTCGACGCCGGCGGTGGCCGCGAGCACGGTGTCCAGCACCGGCCCGACCGCCACGACCACGCCCCGCGCGCCGCGCCGCACCTCGGTGAACCCCTCGACCACCGGGTGCGGCGCGGCGTTCTCCCGCAGGGAGAGCCTGAGGTAGACGCGGTCGTCCCCGGCCAGCGCGCGGCGCACGAGCGGGCCCACCTCGTCGCGGTGCCCCGGCACGTGCACGGTCCAGCCGGGCAGGGTGTCGAACAGCGCCACGTCGCCGGGCGCCTGGTGCGTGCGCCCCCACGCCGGGTCGTCGTAGGAGGCGCCGACGCTGACCAGCACCCCGCCCACGTCCTGGTGCCCGAAGTCGAGCTTGACCTGCTCGAAGGGCCGCTCGACCAGGAACGGCGCGTAGCTGTGCACCACGGGCCGCATCCCGGCCAGCGCCAGCCCCCCGCCGACGCCGACCATGGCCTGTTCGCGGATGCCGACGTTGACCACCCGCTCCTGCGGGCGGAACGCGTCGCGCGAGATCTCGGCGAGCACGACGACGACCCGCGGGTCGTGCCGCATGACCTCCTCGACGGTGTCCACGAACACCTGCCGCATCCCGCTCATCGCTCCCCCACCACCTTCGCCACCACGGCCAGCGGACGGCCGGCGTGCTCCCGCGTGAACGCCCCGTGCAGCGCGTCGTGGTCGCGTCCGTCCACTGTGGAGGTGTCCCACCCCTCGACGGCGAACCGCGCGGCCACGCCGCCGGGCCACCCGTGCGTGCCGGACTCGTTGTCCACCACCACGGCGGTGAGCGAGTCGAGCGCGAACCGGCCGGCCAGCGCGATGGCCTCGTGGTTGCTGCCCTCGTCCAGCTCGGCGTCGCCGACCAGCACCACCGTCCGCGCCGCGCGCCCCTGGAACCGCAGGCCGAGCGCGGTGCCGACGGCCAGCGGCAGGCCGTGCCCCAGCGACCCGCTGCCGATCTCCGCGCCGTTGACCAGCACGCGGTCCGGGTGCTGCCCCAGCGGCGAGCCCCACGTCGTCCACCCGTCCAGCAGGGAGGGGTCCAGGAACCCCTTCGCGGCCAGCACGGCGTAGTACGCCATCGGCCCGTGCCCCTTCGACAGCAGGAACCGGTCGCGGTCCGGGTCGTCCACCCGGTCCGGCGACACGTCCAGCACCCGGTCGTAGAGCACCCACAGCACGTCGAGCGTCGACGCCGCCGCCCACTCGTGCTTCTCGTCCCCCGTCATGCGCCCGAACAACGCGGGGAGGTCCGCGTGGCCGAGCCTGTCCGCAACCGTCATGGACCCAGCGAACAACTTCGACTTAAGTAGAGGTCAACCCATAGGATGCGCACGTGAGCAAGTTGCCGGAGATGTTGACCATCGGTCAGGTGGCCGAGCGCAGCGGCGTGCCGCACACCGCGCTGCGGTTCTACGAGGAGCGCGGGCTGATCGCGTCCGAGCGCACGGCGGGCAACCAGCGGCGGTACGCGCGGTCGGTGCTCCGGCGGCTGGCGTTCATCCGCACCGCGCAGCGGGTCGGCCTGTCGCTGGAGGACGTGCACGACGCGCTGGCGGCCCTGCCCGACGGCCGGACGCCCACCAAGTCCGACTGGAGCAGGCTGTCGGCCGGCTGGCAGGGCGAGCTGGACGCCCGCATCGACGCGCTGATCCGGCTGCGCGACAGGTTGACGTCGTGCATCGGCTGCGGGTGCCTGTCGCTGCGCAGCTGCTTCCTGCACAACTTCGAGGACGGCCAGGCCGCGGACGGTCCGGGCGCGCCGAAGCTGAAGCCCGCCAGCGAGGGCGGCACCTGAAACCCGCTTGCCCGGCGTGCTGCACTGGGGCCGTGCAGGAGAAGGAGATGACCCGCCTGTCGAAGCGGATGTCCAAGGTGCTGCGGCACGCCCCGGAGTCGGTCGGGCTGGTGCTCGACGAGGCGGGCTGGGTGGACCTCGACCGGTTCACGGCGGCGCTGGGCGTGCCGCGCGACCGCGTGCTGGAGGTCGTGGCGCGCAACGACAAGAAGCGGTACGAGGTGGTCGACGGGCGCATCCGCGCCAGTCAGGGCCACACGGTGGAGGTCGAGCTCGGCCTGCCCGTCGCGGAGCCGCCCGCGGTGCTCTACCACGGCACGGTCGGCGCGGTGCTGGACGACGTCCTCCGCGAGGGGCTGCTGCCGATGCGGCGGCACGACGTGCACCTGTCGGCGACCGAGGAGACCGCGGTGCGGGTCGGCGCGCGGCGGGGCCGGCCGGTGGTGCTGGTGGTGGACGCGGCGGCGATGCGCGCCGACGGCCACGAGTTCCGGGTGAGCGCGAACGGGGTCTGGCTGACGTCCGCCGTGCCGCCTAGCTACCTGCGTAGACACGTCTCGTGAGCCAGTCGAGGCCCGCCACCACGTCGTCGGCGGCCAGGCCCCGCACCTGTCTCTGGTAGCGGTAGACCTCGGGGGCCAGCGGTGCCATGAGCGCGTCCACGACGGCGCTGGGCGCGCCGTCGACCAGCCCCTCCACGTGCCGCCGCCAGAACTCGTAGGCCCCGGCCCGGAACCTGGCCCCGCCGGTCTCGGCGCCGAGGACCAGGTGGAGGTGCCGCTCCAGCAGCGCCACCATGACGCGGTAGAAGGCGGCCAGCCGCTCGTCCGGCGGCGCGCCCGGCCCCAGGGGCGGCGGGCCGGCGAGGACGCGGTCCTTGATCTCGGACTCGTGCTCGTCCAGCAGCGCCTGCGCGATCGAGGTGACGTCCGGGTAGCGCCGGTAGAGCGTCGCCCGCCCCACGCCCGCCGACCGCGCGATGTCCTCCATGGTGACCCCGACGGCCCCGCCGGCGGCGAGGAACACCTCTTCCGCGGCGGCCAGCACCCGGGCCCGGTTGCGGGCCGCGTCGGCGCGTTCACGGGGGCGGGTGGCCACTGCGGTGGCCCGGCCTGGTGACGACATGTGACCAACCATACGCAGACAGCCAAGGCGATCCACGATGCATCGTTCAACAATCCAACAGTGTGCCGTTGGATTGTTGAACGATCCAACGAGGCTACAGCAGCCAGGCGACGGCCGCGCCCACCGAGACCAGCGCCAGGACCAGCAGCACGATCGACAGGCCCCGGACCGTCTTCCAGGTGCTGTAGACGCCACCGGCCAGGAAACCGGCCAGCGCCAGCAGCCCGATCACCACCAGCGACTGGGACACCTACAGCACGCCCTTGGTGGAGGGCACGCCCCCGACGCGCGGGTCGGGCTCGACCGCCGCCCGCAGCGCCCGCGCGACGGCCTTGAACTCCGCCTCGGTGATGTGGTGCGGGTCCCGGCCGTACTCCACGCGCACGTGCAGCGCGATCCCGGCGTGGAAGGCCAGCGAGTCGAACACGTGCCGGTTGAGCACGAACGGGTAGTTGCCGCCGATCGTGAAGGTGGTGAACTGCTCCGGCTCGCCGACGTGCACGCAGTACGGCCGCCCCGACACGTCGACCGCCGCGTGCGCCAGCGTCTCGTCCATCGGGATCCACGCGTCGCCGAACCGGCGGATGCCCGCCTTGTCGCCCAGCGCCTCGCGCAGCGCCTGCCCGAGCACGATCGCCACGTCCTCCACCGTGTGGTGGGCGTCGATCTCCACGTCACCCGTCGCCCGCACCACGAGGTCGAACGACCCGTGCACGCCGAGCGCCGTCAGCATGTGGTCGTAGAACGGCACCCCCGTGGCGATCTCGACCTTGCCCGTGCCGTCGAGGTCGATCTCGACGTGCACCGACGACTCCCTGGTGGTGCGCTCCACCTTGCCGACCCGGCTCACCGGTCAACCTCCCTGCTCGCCGCGAGGAACGCGTCGTTCTCCTCCGGAGTACCGACCGTCACCCGCAGATGTCCGGTGATGCCGACGTCCCTGATCAGCACCCCGTGTTCCAGATACGACCGCCACGTGGCCCGCGCGTCCTCGAACCAGCCGAAGAGCACGAAGTTCGCGTCGCTCGGCACCACCGCGAAGCCCATCGCGGTCAGCTCCGCCACCACCCGGTCCCGCTCGGCCGCGAGCTTCGCGACCGACCCCAGCGTCTCCGGCGCGTGCCGCAGCGCCGCCCGTGCCGCCGCCTGGGTCAGCACCGACAGGTGGTACGGCAGCCTGACCAGCAGCAGCGCGTCCACGACGGCGGGCGCGGCGGCGAGGTAGCCCAGCCGGCCGCCGGCGAAGGCGAACGCCTTGCTCATGGTCCGGCTCACGACCAGCTTCGCCGGGTACTCGGCCAGCAGCCGCACCGCCGAGGGCCGCGAGGAGAACTCCGCGTACGCCTCGTCCACCACGACCACGCCGCGCGCGGCCTCGACCAGCACCCGCAGGTCGTCGAGCGGGAGGCTCTGGCCGGTGGGGTTGTTCGGGCTGGTCACGAACACCACGTCGGCGGCGGACGCCGCGACGGTCTCGGCGGCCCGCGCCACGTCCAGCGAGAAGTCGGCGCGGCGCGGCGCGGGCGCCCACTCGGTGCGCGTGCCCGCCGCGATGATCGGGTGCATCGAGTACGACGGCTCGAAGCCCAGCGCCGTCCGGCCCGGCCCGCCGAACGCCTGGAGGAGCTGCTGGAGGATCTCGTTCGACCCATTGGCGGCCCACAGGTTCGCGGCGGTCAGCGGCACGCCGGTCGAGGACGACAGGTAGGCGGCGAGGTCGTCGCGCAGCGCCACCGCGTCCCGGTCCGGGTAGCGGTGCAGCTCGGCGGCGGCCGCCGCGACCTCCTTGGTCACGTCGTCCACCAGGCCCGGCGTGGGCGGGTACGGGTTCTCGTTGGTGTTCAGCCGCACCGGCACGTCGAGCTGCGGCGCACCGTAGGGCGTGCGACCGCGCAGGTCCTCGCGCAGCGGGAGGTCGGCCAGCTCCACCCGCTCGCCGATCGGCTTCACCGGCGGAACCTGGCGGTGACCGCCTGGCCGTGCGCGGGCAGGTCCTCGGCCTCGGCCAGCGCGACCACGTGGTGCGCGACGGAGCGCAGCGCGTCCTCGCCGTAGTCGATCACGTGGATGCCGCGCAGGAACGTCTGCACGGACAGCCCCGACGAGTGCCGCGCGCAGCCGCCGGTGGGCAGCACGTGGTTGGAGCCCGCGCAGTAGTCGCCGAGCGACACCGGCGAGTGCGGGCCGACGAAGATCGCCCCGGCGGCGCGGACCCGCGCGGCGACCGCGCGCGCGTCGGCCGTCTGCACCTCCAGGTGCTCGGCCGCGTACACGTCGACGACGCGCAGCCCGTCGTCCAGGGTCGACACCAGCACGACGCCGGACTGCGGCCCGGTCAGCGCGGTGCGCACCCGCTCGTGGTGCTTGGTCTCGTCGACCAGGCGCCCCAGCTCGCGGTCCACCGCGTCGGCCAGCGCCTCGGACGTGGTGACCAGCACGCTCGCGGCGAGCGGGTCGTGCTCGGCCTGGCTAATCAGGTCGGCGGCCACGTGCACCGGGTCGGCCGTGTCGTCGGCGAGCACCGCGATCTCGGTCGGCCCGGCCTCGGAGTCGATGCCGATCAGGCCGCGCAGCAGCCGCTTGGCCGCGGTCAGGTAGACGTTGCCGGGACCGGTGACCAGGTCGACCGGTTCCAGCTCGGAGCCGTCGGTGTCCGTGCCGCCGTGCGCGAGCAGGGCCACGGCGAGCGCGCCGCCCACCGCCCACACCTCGGTCACGCCCAGCAGCGCGGCGGCGGCCAGCACCGCCGGGTGCGGCAGGCCGCCGAACGCCGCCTGCGGCGGGGAGCAGACCACCAGCGACTCGACCCCGGCGAGCTGCGCCGGGACCACGTTCATGACCACGCTCGACGGGTAGACGGCCAGGCCGCCCGGCGCGTACAGGCCGACGCGCCGCACGGGGACCCACCGCTCGGTGACCGTCCCGCCGGGCACGACCTGGGTGGTCGTGTCCGTCCGGCGCTGGTCGGCGTGCACCGCGCGGGCGCGGGCGACCGACTCCTCCAACGCGGCGCGCACGGCCGGGTCCAGCTCGGCCAGGGCGCGCCCCAGCTCGGCGACGGGCACGCGGACGGCGGCCGGTCGGACCCCGTCGAACCGCTCGGTGTGCTTCAGCACGGCGTCGACGCCGCGGGTGCGCACGTCCTCCACGAGCGGTCGGACCTGATGCAGCACCGCGTCCACGTCGACCTCGGCGCGCGGCAGCGCGGCGCGCAGTTCGGCGGGTGACGGGACTCGACCTCGCAGGTCGATGCGGTTGAGCATGCCCCCAAGGGTAAGCGGTCGACAATTCCGTCAACTGTCAGCCCGGGGCCGCGCGGCGAACCCGACAAACGGGGGCTACCTCGATCAGTGAGCGAGGCGCGACGCTGCGTGTGCACATCTCCGTCGCAAACCCTGCTGATGATGGAGGCTTGATGTTCACCAAGCGACGCGGCCTCGTGGCCGCCGCGCTTGTCGCGAGCGCGACCCTGGTGCTGCCCCTGCACACCGGGTCGGCGCAGCCGTCGACGGCGCAGTCCCCCGAGCGGACCCTCTTCGAGGTCACCGCCACCACGCCGGAGGCGCGGACGAAGGTCGCCCGCACCGGGGTCGACGTCCTCGGCCAGACCGGCGACACGCTCACCGTGATCGCGGAGCCCCGCCAGCAGTGGGCGCTGCGCGCGACCGGCCTGCGGCTGAAGTCCCTCGGCGACGCGGACGCGGAGCTGGCGGCCCTCGGCGAGGCCGACTTCACCGACCGCGTGCCCGGCGAGGTCGGCGCGCAGGACTTCCCGTCCGGCTACACCGGCTACCACAACTACGCCGAGATGGTCGCCGAGCTGAACCAGGCGGTCCGCGACCACCCGACGCTGCTCACCCTGCGCAGCATCGGCAAGTCGTACGAGGGCCGCGACATCTGGGCGGTCAAGATCAGCGACAACCCGGGGTCCGACGAGGCGGAGCCCGAGTCGCTGTTCACCTGCAACCAGCACGCCCGCGAGCACCTGACCGTGGAGATGTGCCTGCGCATCGTCCAGCGGTACACGGACAACTACGCGTCGAACACGACCATCAAGAACACGGTCGACAGCCGGGAGATCTGGGTCATCCCCAGCGTCAACCCGGACGGCGCGGAGTACGACATCGCCACCGGCTCGTTCCGCGCGTGGCGCAAGAACCGGCAGCCGAACTCCACGGCGGTCGGCACCGACCCCAACCGCAACTGGGGCCACCAGTGGGGCTGCTGCGGCGGTTCCAGCGGCAGCGGCTCGTCCGACACCTACCGCGGCACGGCGGCGTTCTCCGCGCCGGAGGTCGCCCGGGTCCGGGACTTCACCAACAGCCGCGTGGTCGGCGGTGTGCAGCAGATCAAGTCGCACATCGACTTCCACACCTACTCGGAACTGGTGCTGTGGCCGTACGGCTACACCTACAACGACACCGCGGCCGGCCTGGACGCCACGCAGGCCAACGTGTTCCAGACGATGGGCCGGCGGCTGGCCGCGCTGAACGGCTACACGCCGCAGCAGGCCAGCGACCTCTACATCACCGACGGCAGCGTCGACGACTGGATGTGGGCCGCGCACAAGATCTGGAGCTACACGTTCGAGATGTACCCGAAGTCCGCCAGCGGGACGAGCGGGTTCTACCCGCGCGACACCGTCATCGCGACCCAGACGGCGCGGAACGACACGGCGGTCCAGCTCCTGCTGGACTACACCGACTGCGTCCCCCGCATCACCGGCCGCACCTGCTGACCGACCGCACCGGGACGTGCCCGTCGGGGGTCCCCCGGCGGGCACGTCCGCGTCGGCGGGCGGTGCCCCCGCGTCAGCGTCGGCGGGCGGTGCCCCGCGTCAGCGTCGGCGGGCGGTGACCTCGCCGACCAGCTCCACGGCCCGGTCCACCTCGTCCAGCCCGACGAAGTAGTGCGGCGAGGCCCGGACCACCTCGGTGAGCCCGCGCCGGGTCATGTCGAGCAGCGTCGAGGACGCCGAGCTGACGGTGACCGTCACCCCGCGCTCCGCGAGCCGGCCCTTCACCTCGCCGGCGGTCAGGCCGTCCGCGGTGAAGGTGACGATGCCGGACCGGCGCTCGCCGATGTCGCGGACGGTCACGCCGGGCAGCGCGGACAGGCCCGCGCGCAACCGCCCGGCGCGTTCGGCGACCTCGCGCTCGATCACGTCCAGGCCCCTGGCCAGCGCGTACCGCACGGCGGCGAGCAGGCCGAGGCGGTCGGCGACGCTCGTCTCCCAGATCTCGTGCACGCGGGCGTCCTCGCGCAGCCGGATCTCGTCCGGGCCGGTCCACTCGGCGCTGTGCAGGTCCACCAGGCGGGGCCGGAGCACCTCGGCCGCCGCGCGCCGCACCACCAGCACGCCGGTGCCGCGCGGGCCGCGCAGCCACTTGCGGCCGGTGCCCGTGATCAGGTCGACGCCCAGCTCGTCGGCGCGCACCGGCATCTGGCCGATCGACTGGCACGCGTCCAGCAGCACCAGCGCGCCCACCTCGTGGGCGGCGGCGGCGACCTCGCGGGCCGGGTTGACCAGGCCGCTGTTGGTGGGCACGTGGGTCAGCGAGACGAGCTTGACGCGCTCGTCCAGCATCCCGGCCAGCGCGTCGAGGTCGAGCTGCCCGTGCCGGTCGGACGGCACGGCCTCGGCGACCGCGCCCACCTCGCGCGCCCGGTGCAGGATCGGGATGGCGGTGCCCGCGTACTCGGCCTCGCCGAACAGCACCCGGTCGCCCTCGGCGAGCGGCACGGCGTCGAACGCGGTCAGCCACGACCGGGTCGCGCTGTCGGTGAACGCGACCTCGTCCGGCCGCGCGCCGAGCAGCTCGGCGACCAGCCCGTACCCGGCCGCCAGGTCGGCCTCGCGCTCCTGCGCGGCGAGGTACCCGCCGACCTCGGCCTCCCGGCGCAGGTGCCCGACGACCTCGTCGAGGACCTCCCGCGGCGGGAGCGAGGACCCGGCCGAGTCGAGGAACACCGTCACCGGGCAGTCCACCTCTCCAGGTTCCACCACGGGCCCCAGGACAGCGCGCCGTGCACGCCCGGGTCCACCACGGCCTGGTAGCCGTTCCAGTTCTCCCGCACGACGTACGCGTGCTGCACGGACGCCAGCACCACCATGCCCGGCGAGGCCAGGTAGGCGCGCTGGAACTGCTTGTAGGCCGCCGCCCGCTGCGCCGGGTCCAGCAGCGCCCGGCCGGTGTCGAGGGCGGCGTCGACCTGCGGGTTCGAGTAGCCCCACGGGTTGCCGGTGTGCAGCGCCCGGTAGGTGGCCAGGTCCGGGTCGAACGGCGTGCCGCCGCCGTGCAGCAGGGCGTCCACGCCGACCCGGCCGGCGATCGCCTCCCGGCCCAGGCCCGCGAGCTGCACGTCCACCCCGACCGCCTTGGCGTCGGCGGCGAACGCGGTGGCCAGGTCGGCGCGCACCGCGTCGCCGAGCGGGTACATCAGCGTGAACCGGGCCGGCACGCCGTCGCGCGCGCGCACCCCGTCCTCGCCGCGCACCCAGCCCGCCTGGTCGAGCAGCAGGTTCGCCAGCGCCTCGTCGTGGGCGAACCGCGCGCCGGGGTCGAGGAACTCGGGCAGCGCGTCCGGGATCGGCGTGCTCGCCGGGCTGCCCTTGCCGCCCAGCAGGCCGTCCACCAGGCCCTCGCGGTCGACGGCGTGGTTGAGCGCCACCCGGATCGCGCTGTCGCCGGTCACCGGGCCGGTGGGCAGGGTGACGGCGCGCAGGTCGGCGCTGCGGTGCGTGATGACGCGCAGCCCGTCGCCGTCGGACTCGTCCGCGAGGCGCGGCGGCAGCTCGGTCCCGTCGAACTCGCCCGCCCGCATCCGCTGGGCGCGCGTGTTGTCGTCCGGCACGAACACGACGGTGAGCCTGCGGATCTTCGGCTCGCCGGCGAAGTGGGAGGCGTTGGCCTCCAGCACCATCCGGTCGCCCTTCTTCCACTCCACCAGCTTGTACGGGCCGGTGCCGACGGGCTTCACCTCGGCCAGCGGACCGCCGAGCGCCTCGCTGGGCAGGATGCCGAGCGTGAGCAGGTGCGGGAACGCGGCCCACGGCTTGTCCAGGGTGAACCGGACGGTGTGCGCGTCGAGCCGCTCCACGCCGGTCAGGCCGGTGAACTCGGTCCGCTCGGTCGAGCCGGACGCGGGGTCCAGCAGCGCCGTGTACGTGGCGAGCACGTCCTCGGGGCCGAACGCCGTGCCGTCGGCGAACGTCACGTCCCGGCGCAGCTCGACGGTCCAGCTCAGGCCGTCCGCGGCGGGTTCGGGCGGCTCGGCGGCGAGCTGGGGCCGCACGCTGCCGTCCGCGCGGTGCCCGACCAGGCCGTCGTAGATCTTGGAGACGCCGCCGCGGCCGTAGCCGAGCAGCGGGTTCAGCGTGGTCGGCTCCACCGGGTCGGCCAGCACGATCGAGCTGCCGTCCGGGGTGCCCTCGGCGCTCGGTGTCGGGCCGCCCGTGCACCCCGCGGCGACGAGGGCGACGGCGGCGACGACGAGCGGGGGGAGGAGGGAGCGCACGGGTCCCGACACTACCTAGAGTGGGCTCATGCGTGTCGCCCTGTGCCAGATCAACTCCTCCACCGACCCGGCGGCCAACCTCGACCTGGTGCGGGAGGGGACGGCGCGGGCGGCGGCGGGCGGCGCCCGGGTGGTCGTGTTCCCGGAGGCGACGATGTGCCGGTTCGGCGTGCCCCTCGGGCCGGTCGCCGAGCCGCTGGACGGGCCGTGGGCGTCGGCGGTGGCCGGGGTCGCCCGTGAGCACGACGTGGTCGTCGTGGCGGGCATGTTCACGCCGTCACCCGACGGTCGGGTGACGAACACCCTGCTGGTGACGGGTGCGGGGCATCACCTGGGCTACGACAAGATCCACCTGTTCGACGCGTTCGGGTTCACCGAGTCGCGCACCGTGGCGCCGGGGTCCTCGGTGGTGACCGTCGAGGTGGACGGCCTCGTGCTGGGCCTGGCCACCTGCTACGACGTGCGGTTCCCGGAGCTGTTCCGGGCGCTGGCCGACCGGGGCGCGCAGGCCGTGCTGGTCTGCGCGTCGTGGGGCGCGGGGCCGGGCAAGCGCGAGCAGTGGGAGCTGCTGGTCCGGGCGCGGGCGCTGGACTGCACGTCGTGGGTGCTGGCGTGCGGGCAGGGCGACCCGGCGACCGACCACGGCGGCGCGCCCACCGGCATCGGCTTCAGCACGGCGGTCTCGCCGCTGGGCGAGGTGGTGGCGCAACTGGCGGGCGAGCCGGGGTCCCTGCTCGTCGACGTGGGCGCGGAGGCCGTCGAGGCGGCGCGGCGCACGGTGCCGGTCCTCGCGAACCGTCGGCTGTGAATTTCCTTCGGGGGAACGTCCGTCCCCCGGCCGCGTGACGGCCGCTTAGGTTTCCACGTCGCTCGGGAAGCCCTTCCTGGTCAGGGAGACCCAGGGCGAAGGGGAGCACGGGCATGATCAACCAGGCCGAAGTGGACCGACTGTACGACTGCGAGGTCGTCGACGAGCACGGCGAGCGCATCGGCTCCGTGAAGCAGATCTGGCTCGACGACCGCGACGGGCGACCGATGTGGGCCTCGGTGCACACCGGTCTGTTCGGGCTCAGGGAGTCGTTCGTCCCGATCCAGGACGCGACCATGGGCAACGGCACCATCACCGTGCACGTGGACAAGCAGCAGGTGAAGGACGCGCCGCGGATCGACGTGTCCGACCAGCACATGTCCGATTCCCAGCAGGACGAGCTGTACGAGTACTACGGGATGATCCCGGCCAACCGCAGCGGCGACCACGACCGCCTGCCCGGGCGCGGGAAGGCCGGCGGCACGGCGGGCGGCATGGCCGCGAGCGGCACGGCGGGCGGCACGGCCGCGTCGGGCGGCATGGCGGACCGGACGCCCGGCGAGGTCGACGAGCACGGCATGACCGGCCGGCAGGGCCGCCACGGGACCCGCGGCGACGACGCCGTGACCCGGTACGAGGAGGACATCCACGTCGGCAAGCGCGACGTGGAGGCCGGCCGGGTGCGGTTGGTCAAGCACACCGTGACCGAGCAGCGGGACATGACCGTGCCGGTCACGCACGAGGAGGTCAGGGTCGTCCGCGAGCCGGCCGACGGCGCCGCTGGCGGGCGGGCGTTCGCCGAGGAGGAGGCGTCGGTCACCCTCCGCCGCGAGGAGCCGGTGGTGGAGAAGACCGCGAAGCCGGTCGAGCGGGTGCGGCTCGACAAGGAGACCGTCACCGAGCAGGAGCGCGTCAGCGGCCAGGTC
This sequence comes from Saccharothrix sabaoui, assembly GCF_051756985.1. Taxonomy (NCBI): domain Bacteria; kingdom Bacillati; phylum Actinomycetota; class Actinomycetes; order Pseudonocardiales; family Pseudonocardiaceae; genus Saccharothrix; species Saccharothrix sabaoui. The sequence goes on along the minus strand of NZ_JBPKJK010000004.1, from coordinate 89,846 downwards.
CGCAAGGAGCGCGTCGACGTGCAGCGCGACGACTCGGGCCGCACCGAGGTGCGCGACACCGACCGCCGCGACACCTGACCGCCGCGACGCCGACCGGGCGCGCACCCCGGCCCGCGCCCGCGTCCCCGTGCCCCGGGACGCGGGCGCTTCCGGCGCGGGGCACGGGCCCGGGGTCCGGCGCAGGTCCCGGGGTCCGGCGCAGGTCCCGGGGTCCGGCGCAGGTCCCGGGGTCCGGCGCAGGTCCCGGGGTCCGGCGCAGGTCGAGCCCGCGCGGTGGGGCCCGCGGTCAGCGCAGGTCGAGCCCGAGGTCCAGCGCGGGCGCCGAGTGGGTCAGGCCGCCCACCGCCAGGTAGTCCACGCCGGTCTCCGCGTACGCCCGCGCCACGTCCAGCGTGAGCCCGCCGGACGCCTCCAGCGCCACCCCGCCGGCCCGCCGGACCGCCTCCGCGCAGTCCGCGACGGTGAAGTTGTCCAGCAGCACGAGCGCCGCCCCCTCGCCGACCGCCTCGTCCAGCTGCTCCAGCGAGTCCACCTCGACCTCGCACGGCAGGTCCGGGGCGTGCGCGCGCACCGCGGCCAGCGCGGCCCGCACCGACCCCGCCGCCCGGACGTGGTTGTCCTTGATCAGCACGGCGTCGCCGAGGCCCAGCCGGTGGTTCACGCCGCCGCCCGCGCGCACCGCGTACTTCTCCAGCAGGCGCAGGCCCGGCAGGGTCTTGCGGGAGTCCCGCACGGCCGCCCGGGTGCCCGCGACCGCCTCCACCCACGCGGCGGTCAGCGTGGCGACGCCCGACAGGTGGCACACCAGGTTCAGCGCGGTGCGCTCGGCGGTCAGCAGGCCGCGCACGGGACCGCGCACGACCAGCGCCGGCTCGCCCGGCACCGCCTTCGTGCCGTCCTCGCGCCGCTCCAGCACCTCCACGTCCGTCACCTGGCGGAACACCTCCAGGGCGGCGGGCACGCCCGCGAGCACGCCGGCCGCGCGCGGCGTCAGCTCGGCCACCGCGACGGCGTCCGCGGGCACGGTGGCCGCGGTCGTCGCGTCCGGCCCGTAGCGCAGGTCCTCCTCCAGCGCCGTCGCGATCACGCGGCGCAGGTCCTCCACGTCGATGGTCACGTCGGTGGTCACGCCACTCCCCTCGCCACGACCGGGTCGGCCAGCACGGGCTGCCCGGACGGGTTGAGCCGGACGACCTGGCTGCGCTGCCCGCGCACGTCGTCGCGTTCGGTGAAATCGGTGCGCACGTGGCAGCCGCGCGACTCCTCGCGCTCGGCCGCCGCCGCGATCAGCGCCCGCGCCGCCACGGTGAGCGCCGCGTCCTCGACCAGTTCCCGGGTGTCGAGCACGCGGTCCACAGTGGACAGGTCGAGCACGGAGCCGACGACCGCGAGGCCCTCGGCGTCGCGCCCGATGGCCGCGTAGCGGGACATCACGCGCTGGAGCGAGTCGCGGTCCGCGACCGGGGCGGTCGGCAGCGCCGCCGTGCCGGTGCAGCGCGCCAGCACGCCCACCGCCAGGTCCGCCGCGACCGCCTCGGCCGCGCGCGTGCCGACGACCAGTCCTTCCAGCAAGCTGTTGGACGCCAACCGGTTCGCGCCGTGCAGGCCGGTCCGGGCCACCTCGCCCGCCGCGTACAGACCGGTCACGCCGGTTCGCCCGTCCACATCGGACACCACGCCGCCGCACGCGAAGTGCGCGGCGGGCGCGACCGGGATCGGCTCGGTCGACGGGTCCACGCCCGCGGTCAGGCACGCCGAGTGCACGGTCGGGAACCGCCGCGCGAAGTCCGGGACGCCGGTCGCGTCGAGGAAGACGTGGTCGTCCACGCCGCCGGGCGCGCCCGCGACGTGCCGGGTGATGGCCGCGGCCACGACGTCGCGCGGCGCCAGGTCCTCCAGCGGGTGCACGCCGCGCATGACGCGCGCGCCGGTCGCGTCGACCAGCACCGCGCCCTCGCCGCGCACCGCCTCGGTGACCAGCGGGCACCGGCCGCGCGCACCCCGCCCGGTGTAGAGCACGGTCGGGTGGAACTGCACGAACTCGACGTCGGCCGCGACCGCGCCGGCCCGCAGCGCGAGCGCCAGGCCGTCGCCGGTGGCCACCTCGGGGTTGGACGTCGCCTGGTAGAGCTGCCCGAGGCCGCCGCTGGCCAGCAGCACGGCGGGCGCGGTCAGCACGCCCGGCACGCCGTTGCCGTCGAGCACCAGCAGCCCGCACACCTGGCCGAGCGGCGTGCGCACGGCGTCCACCGCGATGTGGTTCTCCAGCACGGGGACGCACCCGTCGGACGCGGCGAGCAGCGCGCGCTCCACCTCGGCCCCGGTCGCGTCGCCGCCCGCGTGCACGACGCGGAACGCGCTGTGCCCGCCCTCCCGCGTGCGGGCCAGCGCGCCGGTCGGCCCGGGGTCGAACACCGCGCCGCGCTCGCGCAGCCGGGTCACCGCCGCCGGACCGCCCGAGATGATCGCCCGCACGGCGTCCTCGTCGCACAGGCCCGCGCCCGCGACGAGCGTGTCCCGCACGTGCGCGTCGACGGAGTCGCCCTCGTCGTGCTCGTCGGGCAGCACGACCGCGACGCCGCCCTGGGCCCAGCGGGTGTTGCCGTCACCGCCGGACGCCTTGGTCACGACCAGGACGCGCAGCCCCAGTTCGCGCGCGCGCAGCGCCGCCGTCAGACCGGCCACCCCCGTGCCGACGACCACCAGGTCGGCGCGGGCCTCCCAGAGCGCGGTGCTCACTCGCCGCCGCCGGGCTGCCCGATCTCGATCATGCGCTGCACCGCACCCCGGGCGCGCCCGGCCGTCTCCGGGTCCACGTGCACCTCGTCCTTGCCCTCGCGCAGGCCGCGCAGCAGGGCCGCCGGGGTGATCATCTTCATGTACCGGCACGACGCCCGGTCGTTCACCGCGCGGAAGTCGATCTCCGGCGCGGCGCGGCGGAGCTGGTGCAGCATGCCGATCTCGGTGGCCACGAGCACGGAGGTGGCGCTGGTGCTGCGGGCGGCGGTGATCATGTCGCCGGTCGAGAGGATCTTCACCTTCTCCGCCGGGACGGTGCCCTCGCCCGCGAGGTAGAGCGCCGAGGTCGCGCAGCCGCACTCGGGGTGGATGAACAGGTCGGCGTCCGGGTTGTCGGCCGCCCGCTGGGCCAGCTCGGGGCCGTTGATGCCCGCGTGCACGTGGCACTCGCCGGCCCAGATGTGCAGGTTCTCGCGGCCGGTCTCGCGCTTGACGTGCGCGCCGAGGAACTGGTCCGGCAGGAACAGCACCTCGCGGTCGGCCGGGATGGAGGCCACCACGTCGACGGCGTTCGACGACGTGCAGCAGATGTCGGTCTCCGCCTTCACCTCGGCGGTGGTGTTGACGTAGGAGACGACGACCGCGCCGGGGTGCTCGGCCTTCCACGCCCGCAGCTCGTCGCCGGTGATCGAGTCGGCCAGGGAGCAGCCCGCGCGCTCGTCCGGGATCAGGACCGTCTTGTGCGGGGCCAGGATCTTGGCGGTCTCGGCCATGAAGTGCACGCCGCAGAAGACGATGGTGGACGCGTCGCTCGCGGCCGCGATGCGGCTGAGCGCCAGCGAGTCACCGGTGTGGTGCGCGATGTCCTGGATCTCGGGCAGCTGGTAGTTGTGCGCGAGGATGACCGCGTCCCGCTCGCGCGCCAGCCGCAGCACCTCGTCGCGCCAGTCGGCGTCGGGCTCGATGCCGTCGTACGCGCCGTCCGAGGTTCGCTCCACGTAGGCGGTAGCGACCATGCTTCCTCCTTGGGACAAGGTTTTCGCCTATCGGTCGAAAACGCTGCCGATAGTATCAGCCGGTGGGTCTCGCGGGACATGAGGTGTTGGCCGCAGTGCTCCAGGTGAGAGCCGGATCACTCCAGGTGATGTTGTGGCGACGCGCGCGGGAACCGCACGCTCACCGCTGGTCACTGCCCGGGGGCGGTTTGGGCGATTTCGAGGACGTGGAGTCGTCGATCCGGCGCCAGTTGGCGGAGAAGGTCGACGTGCGACAGTTGTCACACGTGGAGCAGCTGGCCGTCTTCAGCAACCCCGGGCGGGTGCCCGGACCCCGCGTCGTGGCCACCGCGTTCCTCGGCCTGGTGCCCTCCGACATCGACCCGGTGGTGCCGTCGGACACCGAGTGGCACCCGGTGGACTCGTTGCCCCCCACCGCGTTCGACCACGAGTCCATCTGCCGCCGGGCGCGCAGCAGGCTCGCGTCCAAGCTGTCCTACACCAACCTCGGGTTCGCGCTGGCGCCGCCGGAGTTCACGATCTCCGCGCTGCGGTCGCTGTACTCGGCGGCCCTGGGCTACAAGGTGTCGGCGACCAACCTCCAGCGCGTGCTGTCCCGCCGGGGCCTGCTCGAACCCACCGGTGCCACCGCGCCGCCCGGCCCGTCCGGCGGCCGACCTGCGGCGCTGTTCCGCTTCGTGTCGGGCGAAATGCGGGTCACGGACCCGTTCGCCGTGCTGCGGCCACCGTCCACCCGTAGCTTGGGTTCGTGACCACGACGCTCCCCCTGTTCCCGCTGGGCACCGTGCTGCTGCCCGGGGCGTCCCTCCCCCTGCACGTGTTCGAGCCGAGGTACCGCCAGCTGACGGTGGACCTCGTGACGGGCGCGGTACCGGAGCGGACGTTCGGCGTTGTGTCGATCAAGCAGGGCTGGGAGGTCGGGGCGGAGAACATCGAGGCGCTCCAGGTGGTCGGCTGCACGGCCGTGCTCCAGGACGCGAAGCGCCTGCCGGACGGCCGCTTCGACCTGGCCACGCTCGGCGGTCGGCGGTTCCGCCTGCTGGAGGTGGACGAGGACAGCGCGCCGTACCTGGTCGGTTCGGTCGAGTGGCTGCCCGACACCGCCACGCCGCCGGAGCTGGAAGCCGTGATGCCCGTGCTGGCGGCCAGCGCGAGAGCCGCCCACGGCCGCTACCGGGAAGCCGCCTACCAGGGCAACGGCCACCGGCCGCCGGCGGAGGACACGACCCCGGACGAGCTGGCCTACGCCCTGGCCGCCGACTGCCTGCTCACCATGGAGGACCGGCAGCACCTGCTGGAGGAGACCTCCCCGGCCCGCAGGCTGCGCCTGATCCGCAAGGTCATGCACCGCGAGGCCGGAATCCTGACCGCCCTGAGCGCCGTCCCCGCCCCGCTGTCCGAACTGGGCCACCTCCCCCACCGCAACTGACCACCCCGGGTCGGTAGCCCCCGGTCCCGGTAGGCTCCGATCCCGGTCGGCCCCGATCCCGGTCGGCCCCGGTCCGGCAGTCCTCGGCACCGGTGGCCCTCGCCCCAGTCGATCCCGGCCCGATAGCCCCCGGCTCCGATAGCCCCCGGCTCCGGTCGACCCTGGTCTGGTCGGCCCCCGGCCCGGTCAACCCTGGTCCCAGTCCTCGATTTCGGTTCGCTCCGGCGGCCTTCCCCCCTCTCCCGCCCTGGCTGCGCAACCCAGTCCAGCCTCAGCTCCAGCCCCGCACCCTTCGCCCGGCCCCGGCCTTGCGGCTCTGCGTCCCTTTCCCAACCCCGGCTCCAGCCCTGCGGTTCTGCGGCTCTTGTCCAGCCCCGTGCCCGGTCTCGGCCCCGCGCCCGGTCTCGGCCCCGCGCCCGGTCTCGGCCCCGCGCCCGGTCTCGGCCCCTGCCCCCGTCTCTACCTCGGTTCCGAGTCCGGCCTCGCGCGACCGCCACCCAGCCCTGGCCCCTGGCCCCGGACTCCGGGCCTGCGACCGCCGCCCATCCCCATCTCCCCTTCGGCCTTGAACGCCTGGTCACAGGCCCGCGCTGGCCCGCCTCTTCTCCGCCACCCCGGCCCTCTCCTCCGCCTCCGCCGCGGGAAGGCCGGGGTTTTGCGCGTTCGCAGGCGCAGGGCGGTCGTGAAAGTTGTTCTCGTGTTGATTCGTCCTATTGCCCTCTAGTGGGATTGTTCAACAATCCTCTAGCGTGTGTCCCACGGCACACCCCTCTGGCAGCGAGGTGATCCCGACATGAGCACCACCGACACCACCCCCACCGCCACCGGGCCGTTCGCGTGGTTCCACACGCTCGGCCGCAACGGCAAACGGGCGTTCATAGGCGCGTTCGGCGGCTACGGGCTCGACGCCTACGACTTCCAGGTCCTCCCCCTGGGCCTGTTCGCCATCACCGCCTACTTCGGCATCAGCCAGGGCCAAGCGGGCCTGCTGAACACCGTCACCCTGGTCGTCTCGGCCATCGGCGGCGCCGTCGCGGGCATCCTCGCCGACCGCATCGGCCGCGTCCGCACCCTGATGATCACCGTCATCACCTACGCCGTCTTCACGGTCGCCTGCGGTTTCGCCACCAGCTACGAGATGCTGATGGTCTTCCGCGCCCTCCAGGGCCTCGGCTTCGGCGGCGAGTGGGCGGCGGGCGCGATCCTCGTCGCCGAGTACTGCAAACCGCAGTACCGGGGCCGCACGGTGGCGTTCATCCAGAGCTCGTGGGCCGTCGGCTGGGCGCTCAGCGTGGTCGTCTACACCGCCGTCTTCACCTTCGTGCCGCAGGACACGGCCTGGCGCGTGCTGTTCTGGACCGGCGCGATCCCCGCCGTGCTCGTCTTCTACATCCGCCGCAACATCCAGGACGCCCCGCGCGCCGACGCGGCCCTCGGCACCAGCACCCGCAAGGGCAGCTTCCGGGAGATCTTCCGCAACCCCCTCGGCCGCACGACGTTCTTCGCCGCGCTCCTCGCCACCGGCGTCCAGGGCGGCTACTACACGCTCGCGAGCTGGGTGCCGACGTTCCTCAAGACCGAACGCGGCCTCAGCGTCGTCGGCACCGGCGGCTACCTGACCCTGCTCATCGGCGGCGCGTTCGCGGGCTACCTCACCGGCGGCTACCTGACCGACCGGCTCGGCCGCAAGCGCACCTTCACCCTCTTCGCGGTCCTGAGCGCGCTGCTGGTGGTGGCGTTCACCCAGATCCCGGCGGGCGGGAACGGCATCCTGCTGCTCGTCACGTTCCCGCTCGGCTTCAGCACGTCGGCGATTTTCAGCGGGTTCGGCTCGTACCTGGCCGAGCTGTACCCGACCGACCTGCGCGGCACGGGCCAGGGCTTCACCTACAACTTCGGCCGGGGCATGGGCGCGCTGTTCCCGACCGCGGTGGGCTTCCTGTCGACCACGATGGGCGTCGGCGGCGCGATGGTGTTCGGCGCCATCGGCTACGGCATCGCGGTGCTCGCCCTGCTGGGCCTGCCGGAGACGAAGGGCGTGGAACTGCGATGACCCCGAACACGACGAACCCGGCCACGACGACCCCCGCGGCCCTGTCCCCGGCGGAGGTCCGGCGCACGCACACCGGCCCCACCGCCGGCCTCGCCGACGGCTACGCCCAGGCCAACCTGATCGCGGTGCCCGCGGACTGGGCGTACGACGTCCTGCTGTTCACCCAGCGCAACCCCAAGCCGTGCCCGGTCCTCGACGTCACCGACGCCGGGAGCACCACGACCGCGCTGGCGGACAACGCCGACCTGATGCGCGACCTGCCCCGCTACCGCGTGTGGGAGAACGGCCTGCTGCGCGGCGAGTTCACCGACGCCACGCCGTTCTGGCGCGACGACCTGGTGGCGTTCCTCATCGGGTGCAGCTTCACCTTCGAGTCGCAGCTGCGGACCGCCGGCGTCCCGCTCCGCCACGTCGAGCAGGGCCGCAACGTGCCGATGTACGTCACCGACCTCGCGTGCCGCCCCGCCGGGCGGCTGCACGGGCCGGTGGTCGTCTCGATGCGCTACGTCCCGGCCGACCTGGTGGGCACGGCGCGGGAGGTGACCGCCCGGATGCCCGCCGTCCACGGCGCGCCGCTGCACGTGGGCGACCCGGCCGCACTGGGCATCGCCGACCTGGGCGCGCCGGACTTCGGCGAGCCCACCGAACCGCACGACGGCGACGTGCCCGTGTTCTGGGCGTGCGGCGTCACCCCGCAGGCCGCGGTCATGGCGTCGAAGCCGCCGTTCGCGATCACCCACGCGCCGGGGCACATGTTCGTCACCGACGTGCGCGACACCGCGTACGCGCTCTGAGGAACCGGCTAGCCCAGCCGCCGACCGAGGTCGTCCAACCCGTTCCACGCGGCCAGGCAGCCGTAGGCCAGCGCCGCGCCCAGGGGCCACGCGAGCAGTCCCCACCACGTCTCCAGGACGGGGGCCAGCGCGATCACGTCACCGACCTCGGGCGCGGCGCCGAGCGCGTAGTCGCCGGCCGCCGTGCCGAGCCCGGTGCGCTGCGCCAGGAACCCGGCGACCGTCGACCCCAGCACCGCGCCCAGCATCACCACGGGGCCGCGCCGCTCGCGCAGCATCCACACCGCGATGCCGGTCAGCAGCCCCACGACCAACCCCATCAGCACGAACAGCATCAGCCCGTCGAGCCGGTGGTAGCTCTCGCCGGTCACCGGGACCAGCGAGGCGTCCTCCTGCACGACGACGTTCTGCCCCGGCGCGAGCCACGCCCACAGCCACCCGGCGGGCAGCCCGACCAGGGCGACGGCCGACAGGACGGAGAACGCGGGCAGCAGGTCGCGCTTCACCACGACCCGCGGCCGGCGCACCACGTAGTAGTGCTCGAACGTCGGCACGGGTGGCACCCGGACCGGGGCGACCCGCTCGTCCACCGGTTGCTCCGCCACCCGACGACCTCCCTGCACCCCGCGGCCACCGCACCCGTGACCGATGCAGGGCAGGTTACCGCGCGGAGGTGATCTCCCCGTGACGGCTGCACGTGGCGGTCCAGCCGGCCGGGGTCACCTGCACCACCATCCGGCGGGCGCACGCGGCGCAGAAGCGCGGCGGGTCGATCACGCCCAACCGCGCCGCGCACGGCGAGTGGTCCGCGACGGCCAGCTCGCCGCCGCAGTAGCCGCAGTACGTCACGGCAACCGCCGCCCCGGTACCCGTCGTCACAGCGTCTTGCTCAATTCCTTGATCGGCATCGACAGCTCGGTCAGCATGTCCAGGTCCTGCTGCGCCGGGCGGCCGAGGTTGGTCAGGTAGTTGCCCACGATGATGGCGTTGACGCCGCCGAGCATCCCCTGCTTCGCGCCCAGGTCGCCGAAGGTCAGCTCACGGCCGCCCGCGAAGCGCAGGATCGTGCGGGGCAGGGCGAGCCGGAACGCGCCGACCGCGCGCAGCGCGTCGGGCCCCTCGACCACCGGGTAGTTCTCGTACGGGGTGCCCGGGTTGGGGATGAGGAAGTTCAGCGGCACCTCGTCGGGCTCCAGCGCGGCCAGCTGCACGGCGAACTCGGCGCGCTGCGCCAGCGTCTCGCCCATGCCGATGATGCCGCCGCAGCACACCTCCATGCCCGCCTCGCGGATCATGGTGAGCGTGTCCCACCGCTCCTCCCACGAGTGGGTGGTGACCACGTTGGGGAAGTGGGAGCGCGCCGTCTCCAGGTTGTGGTTGTAGCGGTGGACGCCCATCGCCACCAGCTCGTCCACCTGCTCCTGGGTGAGCATGCCGAGCGAGCACGCGATCTGGATGTCGTTGCCGTCCTCGCGGATGGCCTTGATGCCGTCGCGGACCTGCGACAGCAGGCGCTTGTCCGGGCCGCGCACGGCGGCCACGATGCAGAACTCGGTCGCGCCGGTCTCGGCGGTCTGCCGCGCGGCCTTGACCAGGCCCGGGATGTCGAGCCACGCCGAGCGCACCGGGGACGGGAACTGGCCGGACTGGGAGCAGAAGTGGCAGTCCTCCGGGCAGCCGCCGGTCTTGAGCGACACGATGCCCTCGACCTCGACCTCCGGCCCGCACCAGCGCATCCGCACGGCGTGCGCCAGTTCCAGCAGGTCGGGGATGCGCTCGTCGGGCAGCTGGAGGACTTCGAGCACCTGCTCCTCGGACAGCCCGACGCCCTGCTCCAGCACCTGCTCGCGCGCGACGCCGAGGACATCGACCTGTTCAGGGGCTGCGGTCACGACTTCTCCTCCATCGTCGACGGTGGTCCGGCGGTCAGTCTGCCGCACGGACCACCCGGCAGACAGCGACGTACGTCACTGGTCGGGTCGGCACGGGTGCGGGGCGGCGAACTCGTCCGGGTCGAACGTGCCGCCGAACCACGGCGACAGGCCGGCCCGGGCCACGTCGGTGAACTCGGCCCGGCCGAGCGCCGCGGCGCCGTCGGGCAGCGCGCCGAGCAGCGGCGCGCCGGCCGCCTCGGGCAGGTCGACGAGGTTGGTGAGGGAGGCGAGGTCGGGTTCGGCGGGCCAGCGGCCCACCACGACGCCCACCGACTCCAGGCCGCGCCGCAGCAGGGCCTCGGCGGTCAGCGCGGTCGTGTTCAGCGTGCCCAGGCCCGCCTGGGCGACGATGAGCACCGGGGCGTTGAGGGCCCACGCGGCGTCGGCGATCGTGGAGCCGGCCTCGTCGAAGCGCACCAGCAGCCCGCCCGCGCCCTCGACGAGCACCAGGTCGTGCGTGGCGTCCAGCTCCGCGGCGGCGGCGGCCACCTCGCCGGGGTGCACGGTCGGCAGCCCGGAGCGGCGCGCGGCCGTGGCCGGGGCCAGCGGTTCGGGGTAGCGGCGCAGCTCACGGGTGGTGACGGGGCCGGCGAGCCGGACCACCTCCGCCAGGTCACCCGGTTCGCCGTCGGCGATGCCCGTCTGCGCGGGCTTGAGCACGGCGACCCGCCGGCCGTCGGCGGAGGCCAGGGCCGCCAGGGCGGCGACGACCACGGTCTTGCCGACCTCGGTGCCCGTGCCGGTGATCACGAGGACGCTCACGGGCCCTCACCTTAGGCGTACGCGGAGCGTGGCGGTCGTCCGCGTTCTACAGTCACCGCCATGGGTGAGATCGTCCTCTACGGTGCGAACTGGTGCGGTGACTGCCGCCGGGCGAAGGCGTGGCTGCGGGAGCACGAAGTGCCGTTCACGGAGGTCGACGTCGAGCACGACGACGCGGCCCGCGACCGCGCCGTCGAGCTCGCCGGCGGCCGGAAGAACATCCCGGTCGTCGTGCTCCCGGGCGGTCGCGTCCTGGTCGAGCCGACGAACACCGAGCTGGCCGCCGCGGTCGGGACCTGACGTGGGCAAGCCCGGCCGGCGCAAGCGGCGTCAGCGGAGCGGTCAGCGCGAGCGGGACGAGACGGCGTACACCGCCGCGCGGCAGGCCGTGCGGGCGCAGCGGAACTGGTTCAACCGGCAGGGCGGCGGCACGCAGGTCCTCGTGGTCTTCGGCGGGGTCGGCCTCGTCGTCGGGCTGCACTTCCTGCTGTGGGGCGAGCTCATCCCCGCGGTGGGCGTGCTGGTGGGCCGGGTCCCGGTGCTGTCGACCGTCGCCGGCTGGCTGTACGGCGGCGGCGCGGTGATGGCGTGGGGCGTCTACGTCGTCAACCGCGCGACGGCGGGCCCCGAGGTGCGGAAGAGGCTGCTCACCACGGCGTGGGCGTGGACGCCGGTCGCCCTGGCGTGCTTCCCCAGCGAGTTCGCCGACTCCACCGCGCTGCCCGCCGACTACTGGGCGGGCGTGTACGCGAGCGCGTACGGCCTGCTCATCGTCCCCCTGGCCGTCGTGGTGCTGGCCCTGCTCGCGGCGTTGCTGATCAAGCTGTTCCCCCGCCTGGAGGGCGTGGGGGACGGCTGGGTCGGCTGGCTGTGCATCGGCTACTCGTCCCTGCTGCTGGTCTGGGCGTCAACGCTGCTGCGCATGTGACGCCCCGGCCGCGGCCACCACGGCGGCCGAGATGGCGGCCACGTCGTCGTCCGTGCTGATGAACGGCGGCATGGTGTAGATCAGGTCCCGGAACGGCCGCAGCCACACCCCGCGCTCGACGGCGGCGGCGGTGGCGGCGGCCACGTCGACCTGGTGGTCGAGCTGCACCACGCCGATCGCGCCCAGCACCCGCACGTCGCCGGGCGCGCCGGCGAGCCCGGCGCGCAGCCCGTCCGAGACGCGCGCCACGGCCCCCCGCCAGTCCTGCGACAGCAGCAGCTCCGTCGAGGCCAGCGCCACGGCGGAGGCCAGCGGGTTGCCCATGAACGTCGGGCCGTGGGCGAGCACGGGCACCTCGCCGCGCGAGATGCCGTCGGCCACCGCCGCCGTGCACAGGGTCGCCGCCATCGACAGGTAGCCGCCGGTCAGGGCCTTGCCCACGCACATGATGTCGGGGCTCACCCCGGCGTGGTCGGCGGCGAACAGCTCCCCGGTGCGGCCGAAGCCGGTGGCGACCTCGTCGAAGACCAGCAGCACGTCGTGCGCCAGGGTCAGCTCGCGCAGCACGTGCAGGTAGCGCGGGTCGTGGAACCTCATGCCGCCCGCGCCCTGCACGACCGGTTCCACGACGACGGCGGCCAGCTCGTCGGCGTGCTCCTCCACCAGGTCGGCGAGGACCCGCACGTAGTCGGTCTCCAGCTCGCGCGGCGGCGCGGGGGCGAACACCTGCTCGGGCAGCACGCCCCGCCACAGCGAGTGCATCCCGCCCTCCGGGTCGCACACCGACATCGGCTGGAACGTGTCGCCGTGGTACCCGCCGCGCCAGGTCAGCAGCCGCCGCTTCGCCGGCCTGCCCCGGGAGCGCTGGTACTGGAGGGCCATCTTGACCGCGACCTCGACCGACACCGACCCCGAGTCGCACAGGAACACGTGCTCCAGCGGCGCGGGCGTGATCTCCACGAGCTTCGCGCACAGCGCCACGGCGGGCTCGTGGGTGAGGCCGCCGAACATGACGTGGCTCATCCGGCCGAGCTGGTCGCGCACCGCCGCGTCGAGCACGGGGTGCCGGTAGCCGTGGATGGCGGCCCACCAGGACGACATGCCGTCGATCAGCTCGCGCCCGTCGTCCAGCCGCAGCCGGACCCCTGAAGCCGAGGAGACCACCAGCGGCTCCAGGGTGCCCGGCATGGGGCCGTACGGGTGCCAGACGTGCGCCCGGTCCAGCTTCAGCAGATCATCGCGGTCCACGGGGCGTGAGGTTAACCGGCAGCCGGACGAGGCCCCGGATCAACGTCCCCGGCCGCCACGGCAGCGCGTCCAGGTCGGCGGCGGGCGTCACGTCGAACCGGTCGACCAGCGTGCCGATCGCGATCTGCCCCTCCAGCCGGGCCAGCGGCGCGCCCAGGCAGAAGTGGATGCCGTGGCCGAACGCCAGGTGCCCGCCGCCGGGGCGGGTGATGTCGAACCGGTCGGCGTCCGGGAACCTCCCGCTGTCGCGGTTGGCGGACAGCAGCGACACCAGGACGAGGCTGTCGCCCGGGATGACCACGTCGCCCAGCTCGACGTCGTCGGTGGTGTAGCGCAGCGTCGCCTGGTTGACCGGGCTCTCGAAGCGCAGCACCTCCTCGACCGCGCCGGCCAGCAGCGACGGGTCGGCGCGCAGCGCGGCGAGCTGGTCTGGGTGGCGCAGCAGGTGGTGCACGCCGTTGGCGATCAGGTTGACCGTCGTCTCGTGCCCGGCGACCAGCAGCAGGAACGCCATCGAGATCAGTTCGAGGTGGTCGAGCCGGTCGCCGTCCTCGTCCGCGTGGATCAGCGCGGAGAAGAAGTCGTCACCCGGGTTGGCCCTCTTGTGCTCGACGAGCTGGTACAGGTAGGCGCCCATCGCCTTGCCCGCCGCCTCGATGTCGCCCGGCTCGACGCCGCCGCTGACCAGCACGTTCGACCACTCGCGGAACTCGTCGCGCCGGTCGAGCGGCACGTCGAGCATCTCGCAGATGACCGTGATGGGCAGCGGGAACGCCAGGGCGTCGACCAGGTCGACCGGTTCGCCCGCGGGCACCGCGTCGAGCAGCTCGTCGGTGATCTCCTGCACCCGCTCGCGCAGCTGCTCGACCCGGCGCGCGGTGAACGCCTTGGTGACGAGCTTGCGCAGCCGCGTGTGGTCCGGCGGGTCCATGTTCAGCATGTGCCGGCTGAGGGCCTCCTCGAAGGCGACCACGTCGCCGCCCTCGACGACGCGGGACTTCTCCACCACCTCGGGGAAGCCCTCGTAGTCCTTGCTGAAGCGCGGGTCGGCGAGCGCGACCCGCGCCTCGTCGTAGCGGGTCACCAGCCACGCCCGCGACCCGCGCGGGGTCACGATCTCGGTCGCGGCCCCCTCTTCGCGGAGCCTGGCGTGGAAGGCGTGCGGGTCTGCGTAGTACTCCTCGCCCAGGACTTCGAGTCCGGCGATCTTCTCCCCCACGGGGAACCCTCCTCATTTGAGTTAACCCTGTTCACTCAAACGAAGCGAGCGGCTCTCGTGTCCCCGCATCCCGCGGGTATCACCCGATCAGCCCAAGCACCCCGGTCCGAGGAGGGCCTTCAGATCGCCCATCAGGGACGGCGTGGGAGCGACCCGGAGCGCGTCGTCCAGCTTCAGCAGCGTGTTGCGGCTGCTGTTGATGATCAGGTTCAGGTGCACCTCGGTCGACCCCGGGTGGGCGCGCAGCACCTCCTTGAGGGAGGTCACCAGCTTCGGGTCGCACCGCGACGCGGACAGCTTCAGCTTCAGCGCCTGCGAGCCCATCTCGGCCAGGTCCGGCACGACCAGGTCGTTGGCGATCAGCGACGTGCGGTCGTCCCGCTTCGCCACCCGCGCCTTGACCAGCACGATCGCGTCCTCGGCCACGGACATGCCGTGCACGACGTAGCTCTTGGGGAAGAACAGCACCTCGATGCCGCCGGCGAGGTCTTCGAGCATCGCCGACGCCCACGGCTCGCCGTTCTTGTTCACCCGGCGCGTCACCGAGGCGAGGATGCCGCCCAGCGTGACCTGCTGCCCGTCCGGCACGTCGCCTTCCAGGATGCGCGCGATCGAGGTGTCCGAGTACGACGAGAGGATCTGCTCCACGCCGTTGAGCGGGTGGCCCGACACGTACAGGCCCAGCATCTCCCGCTCCAGGGTGAGCTGGTGCTTGGACTCCCAGTGCTCCACGGGGATCTTCACGTCGAACACCGACGCGCCGTCGTCCCCGCCGCCGTCGCCGAACAGGTCGAACTGGCCGCGCGCCTCCTCCTTCTTGGTCAGCATGATCGCGTCGACCGCCTCGACGTGGACCATGTGCAGGCCCTTGCGCGGGTGGCCGAGCGAGTCGAACGCGCCCGCCTTGATCAGCGACTCGACGACCTTCTTGTTGCACGCCTGCGCGTCGACCTTGCGCAGGAAGTCGGAGAAGTCGGTGAACTTCCCCTTCTCCTTGCGGGTGGCGATGATCGCGTCGACCACGTTCGCGCCGACGTTGCGGATCGCGCCCAGGCCGAACCGGATGTCGTCCCCGACCGCGACGAACTCGCGCTCGGACTCGTTGACGTCCGGCGGGAGCACGGTGATGCCCATCCGGCGGCACTCGGCCAGGTAGATGGCCGACTTGTCCTTGTTGTCCGAGTTCGTGGTGAGCAGGGCGGCCATGAACTCGGCCGGGTAGTTCGCCTTCAGGTAGGCGGTCCAGTAGGAGACCAGGCCGTACGCGGCGGAGTGCGCCTTGTTGAACGCGTAGTCCGCGAACGGGACGAGGATGTCCCACAGGGTCTTGATCGCGTCGGCCGGGTAGCCGTTGTCGAGCATGCCCTTCTCGAAGCCGGCGAACTCCTTGTCCAGGATCTCCTTCTTCTTCTTGCCCATGGCGCGGCGCAGCAGGTCCGCCTGGCCGAGCGAGTAGCCCGCCAGCTTCTGCGCGATCGCCATGACCTGCTCCTGGTACACGATCAGGCCGTACGTCGTGCCCAGGATGTCCTCCAGGGCGTCGGCCAGCGCCGGGTGGATCGGCGTGATCTCCTGGAGCTTGTTCTTGCGCAGCGCGTAGTTCGTGTGCGAGTTCGCGCCCATCGGCCCCGGGCGGTACAGCGCGCCCACGGCCGAGATGTCCTCGAAGTTGTCGGGGCGCATCAGCCGCAGCAGGTCCCGCATGGGCCCGCCGTCCAGCTGGAACACGCCCAGCGTCTCGCCCTTCGACAGCAGCGAGTAGGTCTTCTTGTCGTCCAGGCCCAGGTGGTCGAGGTCGACCGGCGGCTTGCCGTTCAGCTCGATGTTCTTGAGCGTGTCGTCGATCGTGGTCAGGTTGCTCAGGCCCAGGAAGTCCATCTTCAGCAGGCCGAGCGTCTCGCACGTCGGGTAGTCGAACTGGGTGATGATCGACCCGTCCTGCGGGCGCATCCAGACCGGGATGTGGTCCGTCAGCGGCTCCGCGGACATGATCACCGCGCAGGCGTGCACGCCCGCGTTGCGGATCAGGCCCTCCAGGCCGCGGCCGGTGTCGATGATCTCCTTGACCTGCGGGTCCGTCTCGTAGAGCGCCCGGACCTCGGCGGCCTCGGAGTACCGCTTGTGCTGCGGGTCGAACACGCCCGACAGCGGGATGTCCTTGCCCATCACGGCGGGCGGCATGGCCTTGGAGATGCGGTCGGCCACCGCGTAGCCCGGCTGCCCGTACAGCACGCGGGCGGAGTCCTTGATCGCCGCCTTCGCCTTGATCGTGCCGAACGTGATCACCTGGGCGACCTTGTCGGCCCCCCACTTGTCGGTCACGTACCGGATCACGTCGCCGCGCCGGCGCTCGTCGAAGTCGATGTCGATGTCGGGCGGGCTGACGCGGTCCGGGTTGAGGAACCGCTCGAAGATCAGGCCGTGCGCCAGCGGGTCCAGGTCGGTGATGCCCATCGCGTACGCGATGAGCGCGCCCGCGGCGGAACCGCGGCCCGGGCCGACGCGGATGCCGTTGGCCTTGGCCCAGTTGATGAAGTCGGCCACCACCAGGAAGTACGACGGGAAGCCCATCTGGAGGATGACGCCGATCTCGAACTCGACCTGCTTCTCGTGGACCTCGTCCACGCCCTCCGGGAACCGGCGGCGCATCCCGGCCCAGACCTCCTCGCGGAAGTACTCGGCCTCGGTCTTGCCCTCCGGGACCGGGTAGCGCGGCATGAGGTTCTGGAAGGCGAACATGCCGGTCGTGTCGACCTTCTCCGCCACCAGCAGGGTGTTGCGGCACCCCTCCTGCCAGGCGTCGGACGAGTCGATGGCGCGCATCTCCTCCGGCGACTTCAGGTAGTAGCCCGTGCCGTCGAACTTGAACCGGCTCGGGTCCTGGAGCGTCTTGCCGGTCTGCACGCACAGCAGCGCCTCGTGCGCCTCGCGGTCCTCGGCGTAGGTGTAGTGCGAGTCGTTCGTCACGACGAACGGGATGGCGAGCTTCTTCGCGATCTCCACCAGGCCGCCGCGCACCCGGCTCTCGATCTCGATGCCGTGGTCCATCAGCTCGACGAAGAAGTTGTCCGCGCCGTAGATGTCGCGCCACTTGGCGGCGGCCTCCAGCGCCTCGCGCTCGTGGCCCAGCCGCAGGCGGGTCTGCACCTCGCCGGACGGGCAGCCGGTGGTCGCCATCAGCCCGGCCGAGTGCTCGGCGATCAGCTCGGCGTCCATCCGGGCCCACTTGCCCAGCTGGCCCTCGGTGGAGGCGCGGCTGGAGAGCTTCATCAGGTTGTGCAGGCCCTCGTTGGTGCGGGCCCAGATGGTCTGGTGGGTGTACGCGCCGCTGGCGGAGACGTCGTCCGACTTCTGCCCCGGGTCGCCCCACAGCACGCGCTTCTTGTTGAAGCGGGACTCGGGGGCGAGGTACGCCTCGATGCCGATCACCGGCTTGACCCCGGCCGCCTTCGCCTGCCGGTAGAAGTCGTAGGCGCCGTACATGTTGCCGTGGTCGGTGATGGCGGCGGCGGGCATGCCCATCCGCTCGCACTCGGCGAACATGTCCTTCAGCTTCGCCGCGCCGTCGAGCATCGAGTACTCGGTGTGCACGTGGAGGTGCACAAACGAGTCAGCCACGCCCAAACCCCCTTGTATACCACGTACAACGAGCCATCAGCGGAGACGAGAGCGCCGCCCGCAGCACACTAGTCCGGACGTGGAAGGGACCACCACCCGACGGGCCGATGCCGCGCGGATCCCCGTGAACGGGTAGCGTTTCGGGTGTGGTGACGCCGGACCCAGTCGACGCACGTCTGCTCGCGCTGCTCGCTGAGTCGGGCCGGGCGGCGGTCCACGAGCTGGCGGCCAAGCTGGGCATGGACCCCCGCGAGGCGGCCACCCGGTTGATCACCCTCTCGGGCAGCGGGCTGCCGCTGCTGGTCGGCGTCGAGTGCGACCCGAACGGCATCCGCAAGGCCCTCGCCAACAGCGTGGCCTGGGGCAACTACTCGGGTCCCCCGGCCGGCCAGGTGCGCGGCACGCCCAGCGGCCCGTACCCGGGAGCGGCGGGCACCCCGTCCGGCCCCTACCCGCCGTACGCGCCGCCGCAGGGCCCGCCCAGCCAGCCCTTCCCCGCCCAGCCGCAGCCGCAGCCCCACCAGTCGGGCCCCGTGCCCGCCCCGGAGCCGATGAGCGTGTGGGGCGTGCCCGGCACGTCGGGCTGGGCGCGCGGCGACCAGCAGCCGGCCCCGCGGGCGCGCACCGGCAAGATCGGCAGCACGCTGGAGACCGAGGGCCTGGAGGGCGCCCGGTTCACGATCCAGCTGGTGGAGGTCGTCGACCCGGCGGACTTCCTGTTCACCGCCGCCGGCTACAAGCTGGCCGCCGGCGAGCGGGCCGTGGTCGTGCACACGGAGCTGGCGAACACGGGCAAGGTGCCGTTCACCGCGCTGCCCGACATGTACCTGGTGCTGATGACGACCACCGGCGAGACGGTGGGCAAGGCCCCCGTCTCCCTGTCGTCCCGGCCGCCGCACAAGATCGGCGTGCAGCCGGGCGAGACGGCGGGCGGGCACACCGTCTACGTGCTGCCGGAGGACACGGCGATCTTCTCGGTCCGCTGGAGCTCCCGCCCGGAGACCGACCTCAACACCCTGGTCTGGACGATCGACGACTGACCCGGTCGGGCGGGTCGGGACGCCGGGCGCCGCGGGCGACGGGTCCGCTCCCTCACCCGTCCCGGCGGAGGAGCCGGTCGAGGAACGAGCGCTTCGCCGACCCCGCCGGCGACCCGTCCCCCCGGTCGGGACCCGCGACGGGCGGCGTGGTCGGCGGCGCGGCGGGCGGCAGCGGTTCGGGTTCCGGCAGCTCTCCCCCGATCACGGCGGGGGCCACGCTCCAGCCGCCCTCGGCGGCCGGCAGCCGGGTACCCCGCGGCGGTGTGAGATCCAGGTCGTCGTCGCCCGTGGACACCACACGTACCTCCCCTCACGAGCGTGTCGTCGGGACCACGCTACGCGAGGTCGGCTCGCGGTCAGTAGCCCTCGGCGCGCAGCAGCTCCAGCGCGTCGCGGAGGTCGGCCGGGTACTCGCTGGTGAACTCGACCCACTGGCCGTCGGCCGGGTGGTGGAAGCCGAGCCTGCGGGCGTGCAGCCACTGCCGGGTGACGCCGAGGCGCTTGGCCAGGACCGGGTCGGCGCCGTAGGTCAGGTCGCCCACGCACGGGTGGCGCAGCGCGGAGAAGTGCACCCGGATCTGGTGGGTGCGGCCGGTCTCCAGGTGCACGTCCAGCAGGGACGCGGCGCGGAACGCCTCGACCACCTCGTAGTGGGTGATGCTCGGCTTGCCGTTGGCCATCACGGCGAACTTGTAGTCGTGCTTGGGGTGCCGGTCGATGGGGGCGTCGATGGTGCCCTTGATCGGGTCCGGGTGGCCCTGCACGAGCGCGTGGTAGAGCTTGTCGACCGTGCGCTCCTTGAAGGCGTGCTTGAGCGCGGAGTAGGCGTGCTCGCTCTTGGCGACGACCATGACGCCGGTGGTGCCGACGTCGAGCCGGTGCACGACGCCCTGCCGCTCGGCCGCGCCGGAGGTGGCGATGCGGATGCCCGCGGCGGCCAGGCCGCCCACCACGGTCGGGCCGGTCCACCCCGGGCTGGGGTGCACGGCCACGCCCACCGGCTTGTCGACCACGATCACGTCGTCGTCCTCGTGCAGCACGAGCAGGCCCTCCACGGGCACCGCCTGCACCTGGACCGGCCGCTCGGGCTCGGGGAGGGTGACCTCCAGCACGGCGCCGGCGACGAGCCGGTCGGACTTGCCGGCGGCCTGACCGTCCAGCACGACGTCACCGGCCTCGGTGAGCGCGGCGACGGCGGTGCGCGACAGGCCGAGCAGCTTGGCCAGGCCCGCGTCGACGCGCATGCCGTCCAGGCCGTCGGGCACGGGCAGGGTGCGGTAGCCGCTCATTCGCCCGCCTCCTTCTCCGCCTGGGCGGGCTTCTTCTTCTCCACGCGCGTCCCGTCGTAGTCGCGCTGGAGCAGGGCCATCAGGACGATGACACCGCCGCCCACGCAGATGGCCGAGTCGGCCAGGTTGAACACCGGGAAGACCCGGCCCCAGGGGTCCAGCACCGAGATGTAGTCCACGACGCCGCCGCGCAGCGGGCCGGGCGCCCGGAAGACCCGGTCGACCAGGTTGCCGGTGGCGCCGCCGAGCACGAGCCCGAGGCCGATGGCCCAGCCGACCGACCGCAGCCGGCGGGCGATCCACAGGATGAACCCGACGACGCCGAACGCGATCAGCGCGAGGATCACCGTCCAGCCCTCGGCCATGCCGAACGCGGCACCGGTGTTGCGGATCAGCGGCAGGTACAGCAGGCCGCCGAACAGCTCGACCGGCTCCCGCCCCTCCAGCTCCTCGACCGCGATCACCTTGACGACGACGTCGAGCGCCAACACGATCGGCGCGATGACCGCCAGCAGCGCGACGCGTCGCTTCGGCAGCGGCGGCTCGGGCTGGTCGGCGTCGTCGGCCGGCTCGGCGCTGGGATCGGTGCTCACCCGGCCATTGTCCAACACGCTGCTCAGCGCAGGAACGGCGGGAGCGCGCGCTGGTCGTCGCACGGCGCCCAGCGGCCGTCGCGCTGCTCGTAGGCCCACCGCGAACCCTCGGTGACGAGACGGCGCAGCGCGGCCACGAACCGGTCGACGTGCTCCTCCGAGCTGCCCAGGCCGAGGGACGCGCGCAGGGCCCGCCCGCCCCCGGTGAGCCGGTGCACGGCGACGTGGGCGCAGAACGCGCCGTCGCGCACGCCGATGCCGTGCTCGGCGGACAGCGCCGCGGCCAGGTAGCCGGCGTCCTGGCCGCCGACGGTGAAGCTCACCACGCCGACCCGGTCCTGCCCGCCGCCGAACAGGGCCAGCTCGTGCACGCCGGGCACGGTCGCCAACCCCTCGCGCAGGCGGGCCAGCAGGACGCGCTCGTGCTCGGCGACCCGCTCCCAGTGCCGCCCGAGGACGTCGCAGGCCACGGCGAGGGCGTGCACGCCGACCACGTTGGGCGTGCCGGCCTCGTGCCGCTCGGGCACCGCCGACCAGGCCACGCCCAGCCGGTCGCCGTGGTCGGTGACGCGGGCCGTGGCACCCCCGCCGACCAGGTACGGCTCGGCGGCCTGGAGCCAGTCGGAGCGGCCGACCAGCGCGCCGGAGCCGAACGGCGCGTACAGCTTGTGCCCGGACAGCACGGTGTAGTCCACGTCGAGGGCGCGCACGTCGACCGGGCGGTGCGGGGCGAGCTGGGCGGCGTCCAGGGCGACGCGCGCCCCGTGCCGGCGGGCGACCCGGGCCAGCTCGGCGACCGGCCACAGCTCGCCGGTCACGTTGGACGCGCCGGTCACCACGACCAGGCGCGGTCCGACGGGGGCCTCGCGCAGCGCGCGGTCCAGCTCCAGCACGGCCGCGGCGGGCGAGGACGGGGTGCGCAGGCGGCGCACGTTCGGGCCGCGCCACGGCAGCAGGGCGGCGTGGTGCTCGGTGTCGAACAGCAGCACGGCGGTGTGCTTCGGCACGCTGCGGGCCAGCAGGTTCAGCGCGTCGGTGGCGTTGCGGGTGAACACGACGGCGTCGGTGGACCGGGCGCCGAGGAAGCGGCGGACCGACGCGCGGGCCTGCTCGTAGACGCGGGTGGAGACCTGCGAGGCGAAGCCGGCGCCCCGGTGCACGCTCGCGTACCAGGGCAGCAGCTCGTCGACGGCGTCGCGGACCTGCTCCAGGCACGGCGCGCTGGCCGCGTGGTCGAGGTTGGCGTACTCGACGCGCTCACCGGTGACCAGCGGCACGCGCAGCGCGGAGCCGACGACGCGGGGCAGGGCGGCGGTGGTAGTGGCAGCGGTCGTGCTGGCAGTGGTCGTGGTGGCAGTGGTGACGGCGGTGGTGGGCCTGGGGACTGCGACGGTCATGACACCCTCCGGGGAGTCCGGGACTCCACCCGTGGGAAGGGAGTCCGCGCTTGCCGGACGCCCTGCGCGCCGGCCAGGTCCTCATCGGGGGCACCCCACCGCGGTAGGAGGGTTGCCGGCCAGCTAGCCCGAGCTTGTCGCTGGCACTCATGACCTTCACCCCGAAGGTAACCGGAACACCGCGCCGCCGTCGAGACGCGCCCACATCGTGGGAGGTCGCGGCTACGGCAGCCCCGCGTCGCCCTTCCAGCGCGCGAACCGGCCGGCCCGGTCGACCGCCCTGATCCGCTGCTCCGTGGCGGTGCGCGCGACCTCCGTGCACACGACCAGCAGCTGGTCGTGCTCCTGGAGCCGGGTGGTCGGCTGGGGCGTGAAGCTGTTCTCCGCCCGCACCACGAGGCTCACCGACGAGCCCGGCGGCAGCCGCAGCTCGGACAGGTAGACGCCGTGCAGCTTGGAGCCGCGCTGGATGCGCACCTGGAGCAGCTCCGCGCCCAGCTCGTCCAGCGCCGAGGAGTCGACCTGCACCTCGTGCGCCTCGCCGGACTTGACCAGGCCGAGCCACTTCGCGAGCCACGGCAGGGTGGTGCCCTGCACCAGGGTCAGCACCACGACCAGCACGAACACCGCGTCGACCAGCCGCTGGGCGCCGTCGACGCCCTGGATCAGCGGGATCAGCGCGAACACGATGGGCACCGCGCCGCGCAGCCCGGACCACGAGATGAACACCTGTTCGCGCCACGGCACCCGGAACGGCAGCGCCGCGCACAGCACCGACAGGGGTCTGGCCAGCAGCACCAGCACCGCGCCCGCGACCAGGGCGGGCACCAGGGCGTCGAGCACCCGACCGGGCGAGGCGTACAGGCCGAGCAGCACGAACAGGCCGATCTGGGCGATCCAGCCGAGGCCCTCGGCGAACGACAGGGTGTCCGCGCGGTGCGGCAGGCGGGCGTTGCCGAGGACCAGCGCGGCGATGTAGACGGCGAGGAAGCCGGAGGCGTGCGCGAGGTCGCCGGCGGTGTAGGCGAGCAGGCACACGGCGACCGTGGCCAGCGGGTACAGGCCGGTGGAGGGCAGGGCGGCGCGGCGCAGCCCCACCCCGCCGAGCCAGCCGAGCGCGATGCCGATCAGGGCGCCCGCGACCAGCTCGTACACCATCAGGGCGGGCGCGGTCCACGTCACCGGGTCGGGCGAGGCGAGCAGCACGACGGCGATGTAGACCGGCGCGTCGTTGATGCCGGACTCCAGCTCCAGCGCGCCGATGAGCCGCTTGCCCACGCCCACCCCGCGCAGCACGCTGAACACGGCCGCCGCGTCGGTGGACGACAGCACCGCGCCCCACAGCAGGGCCGTGCGCCAGTCCATGTCCAGCAGGAAGTGCAGCGCGAAGCCGGTGACCGCGATGCTGACGCCGACGGACACTGTGGACAGTGCGATGCCCAGCCCCATCGCCGGTTTCACCGCGCTCCACCGCGTGGTCAGGCCGCCCTCGGTGAGGATGAGCACGAGCGCGGCCGTGCCGAGGGAACGGGTCAGGTCGGCGTCCTCGAACTGGATGCCGAGCACCGCCTCGCCCAGCAGCACCCCGATGCCGAGGTAGAGCAGGAGCGAGGGCAGGCCGAGCCGGATCGACACCCGCACCGCGATGACCGAGAGGAGCAGCACCGCGGCGGCGAGGCCGAGGAAGCCCGTCACACCACCCACCCGACCTCCCGCCGCCGCCCGTCGGGGCCATTCTTCCCGCTCACGCGGAAATGGACTAATCCGGCAGCAGCGGCGACCACCATCCGAACGCCCCTAGCGCGACCGATGCGCGGGCGTGCATGTTGATGTGCGGGTCCGCCGCCCCGGTCACCTCCACTTCCCTGCGGGAGAACACCGTGAAGTTGCGAACGATCTCCACCGCGCTGCTCCTGACCAGCGCGCTCCTCGGTTCGGGTGCGGCCACCGCCGCGCCCGCCGCCGTCCTGGCCGGGCCGAACATCCCGGTCAGCGCCGTCCAGGCCGACCTCGCCCAGCTGCAGTCGATCGCCACGTCGAACGGCGGCAACCGGGCGCACGGCAGGCCCGGCTACCTCGCGTCGGTCAACTGGGTGAAGTCCAAGTTGGACGCCGCCGGCTACACCACCCGGGTGCAGTCGTTCACCAGCAACGGCGCCATCGGCTACAACCTGATCGCCGACTGGCCGGCGGGCGACGCGAACAACGTCGTCATGGTCGGCGGGCACCTCGACAGCGTCTCCGCCGGGCCGGGCATCAACGACAACGGCACCGGATCGGCGAGCATCCTCGAAGTGGCGCTGGCCGTGCGGTCCAGCGGTTTCCAGCCGGGCAAGCGCTTGCGCTTCGCCTGGTGGGGTGCCGAGGAGCTGGGCCTGGTCGGCTCGACCTACTACGTGAACTCGCTGTCCACAACGGACCGGTCGAGGATCAGGAGCTACCTGAACTTCGACATGACCGGCTCCCCGAACCCCGGCTACTTCGTCTACAGCGCGTCCGGGCAGCCGTCCGGCTCGCTCGCCCTCCAGCAGGTGCTCCAGGGGTACTTCGGGTCCATCGGCGTGCCCACCGAGCTGACCAGCGTGGGCGGCCGGTCCGACCACGCGGCGTTCGCCCGCGCGGGCATCCCGGTCGGCGGCACGTTCACCGGCGCGGAGGGGGTCAAGACCTCGGCGCAGGCGCAGAAGTGGGGCGGCACGGCGGGCACGGCGTTCGACCGCTGCTACCACCGCTCGTGCGACACCTCGTCGAACGTGAACGCGACCGCGCTGGACCGCAACGCGGACGCCATCGCGCACGCCGTGTGGACGCTGGGCGCCTGACAGCGGGCAGGCGGCGCGGCGGGCGGCGGGCGGCCTCAGTCGCCGAGCAGCCGTTCCAGCACGTCCCGGGCGTCGGCCGGGGCGGGGTCGACCTGCACGACCTTGTCCCGGCCGCGCTCGCCCGCGACCACCTCGACGTCCTGCCTGCGCACGCCGAACGCCCTGGCCAGGGCCTTGCGCACGGCCTCGTTGGCCTTGCCCTCGACAGCGGGCGCGGCGACCGCGACGACCAGCGCGCCGCCGTCCCACCGACCGCCGACGGCCTCCCGCCGCGCGCCCGGCTTGACCCGGACCGCGAACCGGAACGCCTCAGGCACGGCCGACCACCGCCGCCAGCGCCTCGTCCACCGCCGCCGCGTCGACCTGCCCGGAGGACGCCAGGTGGGCCTGCCCGAGGTAGACCGAGCAGGCGAGCACCGCCCGCCGCCGGGCCGCGTCGGGCGGGAACCCCAGCGCGCGGAACAGCGCCTCCAGGCAGGCTGCCCGCCGTTCGGTCACCCGGCGCAGCACCGGCGCCACCGCCGGGGCGTCCCGGGCGGCGAGCATCGCGACCTCGACCGCGGTGTCCGCGGGGCGCTCCAGCGCCGCGGTGAGCAGCAGCCGCAGCCCGTCCTCCGGGCCGGCCGCCGCGACCGGGGCGAGGACGGCCTCGGCGTAGTCGCGCTCCCAGCGTTCGAGGGTGGCCCCGAGCAGGTCCTCCCGGTCGGCGAAGTGCCAGTAGGCGCTGCCCTTGGTCGCGCCGAGCCGGGCCGCCAGCGGCTCCACCGCGACCGCCGCCACGCCCCCCGCGGCCAGCGCCTCCAGGGCGACCGCGGTCCAGTCGTCCCGCGTCCTCCTGGCCACGTTTCCATACGCTACCGTACGGTCGCCCGCCGCGCGGTTCACCCCGACAGGTGATCACCGCGGGTCCGCTTGCCGCCCGCCGCCACGAGGAGGAGCGTCGGACGACCGGCGTGACGGGTTTCCTCCACAACCCGCGGTCCCGTCCGTCTACTCGGTACGGGCACCGAGCGAGGGGGAGGAGGGTTCGTGCCGGAAGACCCCGACGACGAGGCCGGCTTCACCGACTTCTACCACCGCGAACGCACCAGGATGTGCCGGTTCGCGGCGGTGGTGTCGCCCCACCTCGACCACGAGTCGGCGGTGCAGGACGCCTTCGTCGGCGCCTGGCGGAACTGGCCGGTGATCGCCCCGTCGGCGCGACGTGCTTGGCTGGTGAGGACGATCCGCAACCTGCTGGTGGACCAGGCCCGCCGGCGGGAGCGGCCGAGCGAGCTGTCCGACGAGGTCGTCGCCCGGCAGCGCGGCACGTTCCGCGTCCTGGTGCAGCGGCACCGGGACGCCGAGGCGTGGCACGAGCTGACCAGCACGCTGGCCGCCGTCGCGGCCCTGCCGGAGCACCTGCGCACCGCGCTGGTGATGCGGTTCTGGGACTTCGACGACGACGAGATCGCCGACGTGCTGGGGTGCCGGCGGGACTCGGTGCGCCGGTACGTGTCGGAGGCGCGGGCGAAGGTCAGCACGCGGGTGGGCAACGAGGAACGCCGCGTGCGCGGGAAGGGGACTGCATGAGCGACGAACTGGACCCTCGGCTCGACCACCTGCGCGCGGAGCTGTCCGAGGCCATCCCCGACGACCCGGAACCGGACGACCTGGGCCTGGCCGCCGTCATGGCGCAGGGCTCGCCGCACGACCGCCAGGCCGCCCTCGTGGTCGCCGGCCGGGCCGGGTCGCGCGAGGCGCTGGACGCCCTGGTCGTCGAGCTGACCCCGCTCGTCTGGCACGTGGCCCGCGGCAACGGCCTGGACCAGGCGACCGCCGAGGACGTCGTGCAGACGGTGTGGCTGAGCCTGCTGCGCCACCTGGACCGCCTGGCCGAGCCGCGGGCCGTCGCCGGCTGGCTGATCGTGGCCACCCGCCGCGAGTCCCAGCGCGCGTGGCGGGAGCGCCACGGCCGCCCGGCCCTGTCCGCGGACTCGGCCCTGGACGTGCCCGACGACCGCTGGCTGCCGGAGCCGGAGGCCCTGCGCGACGACCGCGACCGCCGCCTGTGGCGCGCGTTCGGCGAGATGACGAGGCGCTGCCAGGAGCTGCTCCGCCTGACCGTGCTGGCGGGCCGGGCCGAGTACCGCGCCGTGGCGGAGGCCCTGTCCATGCCGAGGGGCTCCATCGGCCCCACCCGGGGTCGGTGCCTGGGGCAGCTCAGGGACCGGTTGGAGAAGGACGGCGTCATCTGACGGCGGGTCCCCGCGGACCGCCGACAGGCCCGGCACCGCCGTACCCGACCCGCCACCGACAAGCCTGGCCCACCGCCGACCTGCCCAGGCCGCCACCGACGTGCCCGGCCCACCACCAACGTGCCCGGCCCACCGCCGACCTGCCCCGATCGTCCGGCGGACCCCGGATTGTCGGTGCCCGCCGGCAAAATAAAAGCAGGGGTCCCCCGGGCGGGGACCCCTGCGGTCAGCTCAGACCCTGGCCACCGAGACCCGGACCTTCTTCCCGTCACCCACGACGCCGTCGGAGCCCTCGGCCACCGCGCCGTACTCGACGGCCTCGGTGAGGGTCTCCTCCCGCACGAACGCCTCGAACGCGCGCACCGCCGCGTCGACGTCGCCCGGCAGGTCCAGCACCAGCGAGATCCGGTCCGACACGTCCAGCCCGGCGTCCTTGCGCGCCTGCTGCACCACCCGCACCAGGTCGCGCGCGACGCCCTCCGCCGCCAGCTCCTCCGTCACGACCGTGTCGAGCACGACGAGACCCGAGTTGTTCGGCAGCGCCGCCGTCGCGCCCCGGTCCGTGGCGACCAGCCGCTGCTCGTACTCCTCCGGGAACAGCTCGATCCCGGCGGCCACGACGCGGCCGTCCACCTCGGCCCAGTCACCGGCCTTGACGGCCTTGATGACCTTCTGCACGTTCGGCCCGAGCCGCGGCCCGGCCGCCCGCGCGTTGACCGCGAGCTGGAAGTGCCCGTGCGCGTCCACGTCGTCCGTCAGCTCGACGGACTTGACGTTCACCTCGTCCCGCAGCACCTCGGCGAACGGCTCCAGCAGCGCCACGTCCGGCGCGGCGATGACGAGCTTCGCCAGCGGCAGCCGCACGCGCAGCTTGTTCGCCTTGCGCAGCGACAGCGCGGTGGACGCCACCTGCCGCACCTTGTCCATCGCCGCCACCAGGGCGTCGTCGGCCGGCAGGTCGGCGGCGGCCGGCCAGTCGGCCAGGTGCACCGAGCGCCCGCCGGTCAGCCCGCGCCACACGGACTCGGCCGTGAGCGGCAGCAGCGGCGCCGCCACCCGGCTGACCACCTCCAGCACGGTGTGCAGGGTGTCGATCGCGTCCTGCTCGCCCGCCCAGAACCGGTCGCGCGAGCGCCGCACGTACCAGTTGGTCAGCACCTCCAGG
The DNA here is from genome assembly GCF_051756985.1 of Saccharothrix sabaoui. Lineage (NCBI taxonomy): Bacteria > Bacillati > Actinomycetota > Actinomycetes > Pseudonocardiales > Pseudonocardiaceae > Saccharothrix > Saccharothrix sabaoui. Next base: position 61,563 of record NZ_JBPKJK010000004.1, on the reverse strand, counting down.
AACTCGCGGACCGTCGCGCACGCGCCCGAGATGTCGTAGGCGTCCAGCTGCCCGGTCACGGTCGCGACCAGGTCGTGCGCCTTCGCCAGCGCGTACCGGTCGAGCACGTGCGCCGAGTCGGTCCGCCAGGTCCCCTCGCGCCCCTCGGCGTTGGCGTACAGCGCCAGGAAGTACCAGGAGTTCCACAGCGGCAGCACGGCCTGGCGCACCGCGTCCCGGATGCCCCGCTCGGTGACGACCAGGTCGCCGCCGCGCAGGATCGGCGACGCCATGAGGAACCACCTCATCGCGTCGGACCCGTCGCGCTCGAACACCTCGTTGACGTCCGGGTAGTTCTTGCGCGACTTGGACATCTTCTGGCCGTCGTCGCCCAGCACGATGCCGTGCGCCACGCAGTTGCGGAACGCGGGCCGGTCGAACAGCGCCGTGGCCAGCACGTGCATGGTGTAGAACCAGCCGCGCGTCTGGCCGTTGTACTCGACGATGAAGTCACCCGGGTAGTGGTCCTCGAACCACTCGCGGTTCTCGAACGGGTAGTGCACCTGGGCGAACGACATCGAGCCGGACTCGAACCAGCAGTCCAGCACCTCGGGCACGCGGCGCATCACCGAGCGACCCGTCGGGTCGTCCGGGTTCGGCCTGGTCAGCTCGTCGATCACCGGCCGGTGCAGGTCGGTCGGGCGCACGCCGAAGTCGCGCTCCAGCTCGTCCAGCGAGCCGTACACGTCGACCCTCGGGTACGCCGGGTCGTCCGACACCCACACCGGGATCGGGGAGCCCCAGAACCGGTTGCGGCTGATGTTCCAGTCGCGGGCGTTCTCCAGCCACTTGCCGAACTGGCCGTCCTTGATGTGCTCCGGCACCCAGTTGATCTGCTGGTTCAGCTCGACCATGCGGTCCTTGAACTTCGACACGGCGACGAACCACGACGACACGGCGCGCTGGATCAGCGCGTTGTCGCACCGCCAGCAGTGCGGGTACGGGTGGTCGTAGGTCTCGTGGCGCAGCAGCAGGCCCGCGTCCTTCAGGTCGCGGATGATCGGCTTGTTCGCCTCGAACACCTGGAGGCCCTCGTACGGCGGCACCTCGGCGGTGAACCGGCCGTGCGCGTCCACCGGCACGACGACCTCGATGCCCGCCGCGTCCGTGACGACCTTGTCCTCCTCGCCGAAGGCGGGGGCGATGTGCACCAGGCCCGTGCCGTCCTCGGTGGTGACGTAGTCGGCGGCCAGCACCTGGTGGGCGTTCTCCCGGCCGACGAAGAAGTCGAACGGCGGCGCGTACTTCCGGCCCACCAGGTCGGCGCCCTTGCAGCGGGCCACGACCGGCGGCTCCTCGCCCAGCTCGCGGGCGTAGGCGGGCACGCGGGCCTCGGCGAGCAGGTAGCGCTCGCCGTTCGCCTCGACCGTGACGTAGTCGACGTCCGGGTGCACGGCGGCGGCCAGGTTCGACGGCAGCGTCCACGGCGTCGTCGTCCAGACGAGCGCCAGCTCACCGGTCTCCAGGCGCAGGCCGACGGTCACCGCCGGGTCCTGCCGGTCCCGGTAGGTGTCGTCCATCTTCGTCTCGGTGTTGGACAGCGGCGTCTCGCAGCGCCAGCAGTACCAGAGCACCCGGAAGCCCTCGTAGACCAGGCCCTTGTCCCACAGGGTCTTGAAGGCCCACATGACGCTTTCCATGTAGTCCAGGTCGAGGGTCTTGTAGTCGTTGTCGAAGTCCACCCAGCGGGCCTGCCGGGTCACGTAGTCGCGCCACTGGTCGGTGTAGCGGAGCACCGAGGTGCGGCACGCCTCGTTGAACTTCTCGATGCCGAACGCCTCGATCTCGCTCTTGGACGAGAACCCGAGCTGCTTCTCCGCCTCGACCTCCGCGGGCAGGCCGTGCGTGTCCCAGCCGAACCGGCGCTCGACGTGCCTGCCGCGCATGGTCTGGTAGCGCGGGACGACGTCCTTGACGTAGCCGGTCAGCAGGTGGCCGTAGTGCGGCAGGCCGTTGGCGAAGGGGGGGCCGTCGTAGAAGACGAACTCGTTGGACCCGTTGTCCCCCGCCGGGCGCGCGTCGATCGACGCCTGGAACGTCCCGTCGGACTTCCAGAAGTCGAGGACGCCCTCTTCCAGGGCGGGGAAGGACGGCTGGGAGGGAACGGACCCCTCGCCTGCCTTCGGGTAGGCCATCGTGCTGCTCCTCGCGTGCGTCCATCCGGCTCACGGGGACGACGCGCCGACGGACGGCGCACCGCGGTACCACCCCGCTTGCCAGGGCGCGAAGGCTCTGGCCTCTCGTTGACGGCTGTCACGGGCCGCACCCGTCCGGTTCTACTGGGGCTCGCGCCCGTTCTTCCGGAGGCTCCCCGGTGATGGCCGGATCGACGCCTTGCTACGACCAAGGGTAGCCGAGCGGTGCAAACCGCTTTGAGTAGTTCCCCCCATGGCGGCGGGACAAGCCGGCTCGACAACCTGGTGGGGCAGGTACCGATCACGAGGGGGACACCGTGGGAAGAACCACCGCACTGCTGCTGGCGGCCCTGGCGCTGCCGGCGCTGGCACCACCGGCACTGGCATCACCGGCGCCGGCACTGCCGGCACTGGCACTGCTGGCCTCGGCCACCGAGGAGCGGGTCGCGACGTTCGAGGTCCGGTCCGAGGCGGGGTCGTTCCCCGTCGGCGAGCGGGACGTGGACTGGTCCACCCCGGGGGACGACGTCCGGGTCTGGGAGTCGGGGGGCGTCCTCAAGTTCGACGTGGACTCGGTCGCGGGTCCCGACCTCATCCGGGTCGAGCTGGCGGCGGCGGGCGGCGCGACGCTGGAGGTCGGCACGTACACCGACCCCACCTGGCGGGCCGACCCGGCGAAGCCGACCCTGCGGGTGATCGCCAAGGGGCTCGTGTGCGCCCCGGTGTTCGGGCACTTCACGGTCCACCACGTCGAGCGCGACCCCGGGACGGGGGCGCTCACCGACGTGGACGTGGAGGTCGAGCAGCGCTGCGGCGCCGCCGACGCGCCCGCGTTCCGGGGGCGCGCCACGCTGAGCAGCTGAACACCTGACCGGTCGAGCAGACCGGTCGGTCCGCTGATCCGCTAGGACGCCTCGGTCTCGGCCGGTTCCCCGGAGCCGGCCGAGCGCGCGGCCGCGGCCAGCGAGGAGTCCGGGCGGCACACCGCGCACGGCGTGAACCCGAGCTGGCGCGCCTCCCCGATCGGCAGCCCCAGCGAGGTCCGCTCCCCCAGCCACGAGCACGTGGCCAGGTGGTAGCGGGGTCGCTCGTCGAGCACCCTGACCTCGTCGGTCAGGTCGGCCACGACGAGCGCGTCGGCGGCGTCCGCGTCCTCCTCGCCGGGCTCGGCGTCGGAGCGGTCCACCTGATCGGGTGAACGGGGGGTGTCGCGCACCCCCTCGGTCCCGGCCTGTTGATCACCATCGCTAACCTGGTGGTCGGCGACGACCGCCGCGGCGCCGGCAGCCCCGGCGCCCGACCGGCGGCGGAGCCACCAGTCGAGCACGAGGACCACGGCAGCGGCCCCGCTCGCACCCACCGACAGCCACGCCCAGAACGTCTGGGTCGTGGTGAGGGCGGGCACGAGCAACCCCAGGGCTGCCAGCACCAACAGCAGGACGATGAACAGCACGTCGAGCAGACTAGATCAGCAGCGCCGATCAGCCGGCCTCGGCACGCGCCCCGAACGAGTAGCCACCGGGCTGGCGGCTGTCGGACGGTGCGGCCGGGCCCCGGTCCTGGAGGTCGCGCAGCGACGACTCCAGCATGGTCTTGAGCCGGGTCCGGTACTCGCGCTCGAAGGTCTGGAGCTTGTCGATCTGCTTCTCGAGCGTGTTCTTCTCCTGGGTGATGTTGCCCATCACCTCGGCGTGCTTGCGCTGCGCGTCGCGGTCGAGCGCACCGGCCTTCTCACGGGCCTGCCGCTCCAACGTCTCGGCACGCGTCCGCGCGTCGTTGAGCATGGTCTCGGCACGCGTGCGCGCCTCGTTGACCATGGTGTCGGCCTTCGCGCGGGCCTCGCTCAGCAGCTGCTCGGACTTCGTCCGCGCCTCCGACAGCATCCCGTCGGCCTCGGCCTTGGCCTCGCCGGTGAGCCGGTCGGCCATCTCCTGGGCCAGACCGAGCACCTTGGCGGCCTGGACGTGGTGGTCCCCACCACCACCGGGCGACGTCTGCTCCAGCGCCGAGGGGGGCGGCACCGGCGCGAGCCTGCGCGGCTCGTCCACCACTCGGCTGGGACCGACGCCTGCCGCGACCTTGGCACGGGCGTCTTCGAGGTCGGCACGCGCGGTCTCGACCTGCTGGTCGAGCTGTTCGACCTGCTGGCGCAGGTCGTTGTTCTCCTCGATCAGGCGAGCGAGCTCGCCCTCAACCAGGTCGAGGAACGCGTCCACCTCGTCCTCGTTGTAGCCCCGCTTGCCAATCGGCGGCTTGCTGAACGCGACGTTGTGCACGTCCGCGGGGGTCAACGGCATCAGATCACCTCACGCACTCCTGGGCTGTGGACATCCCCGGTCCCCTCACCTGGGATCGGCTACTCGCATCAGAATGATAACGACCAGCAACAGCACAATAATGGACAAGTCCAGCCCGATGCCCCCGATCCGCACGGTCGGGATGAGCCGACGCAGCAGGCGGACCGGGGGATCGGTCACGGTGTAGACGGTCTCCAGAGCAACTGCCACCCCGCCCGCAGGCCGCCATCCCCTGGCGAAACTGCGGACCAGCTCGACGACGACACGCGCCGTGAGCAGCAGCCAGAACGAGAACAGGACGTAGTAGACCACGAGCCAGAGGGCATCCACATCGTCAACTGTGCCACCACTCAGTCCCGCTTGAGGAACCCGCCCTCGGCGAGGCGCCTCCGGTCCTCCGCAGTCACCTCGATGTTCGGAGGTGAGAGGAGGAACACCTTGTGGGTCACCTTGTCCATGGACCCGCGCAGCGCGAACACCAGGCCGGCGGCGAAGTCGACGAGGCGCTTGGCGTCCGCGTCGTCCATGTCGGTGAGGTTCATGATCACCGGGGTGCCGTCGCGGTAGTGCTCGCCGATGGTGCGCGCCTCGTTGTAGCTGCGCAGGTGCAGGGTGGTGATCCGGGCCAGCGGGTTGCCCGCCGGCTCGGGGGTCGGGCGGAGCCTGCTCACCGGCTCGCGCTGCGGCTCCACGGCCAGCGCGCCGTGCGTCTCCGGGCTCCACGACGACCGGCGCGACCGGGTGCCGCGCTCGGGCTCGTAGTCGTCCGCCTCGTCCAGCTCGGCGCGGTAGGCGCCGGCCGGCCTGCGGCGGGGGCCGCGCTGCTCCGGGTACGGCTCGTAGTCGTCGGACTCCGGGTACTCGGACCGGTAGTCCGAGTAGCGGCGCTCGCCCTCGTAGGCGTCGGGGTCGTCGGCGTACTCGGCGGGGACCATCCCGAAGTAAGCCTTCAGCTTGTGAAACCCGCTCATGGTTCGAGCCCTTCCTCCGCCGATCCCTACCCGCAAGGACGTCGCGGTCGTCCCAGAGGTTCCAGACAGTTACGGCGAGGCTAGTCTCCGGCTGCCCATCAACGCTGTTCCGACACGCACGCACGTCGAACCGTGTGCGATGGCATCTTCCAGGTCACCGCTCATCCCCGCCGAGAGCACGGTGGCATCGGGATGATCGTCCCGCAAGCGGGTTACCGCTTCGTATAGAGCGGCAAACGCCTGCTGTGGAGACATGGAGAGGGGTGCGACGGTCATCACACCTCGCAGAAAAAGTTCACTCGTAAGTGCTACGTGATCGGCCAGTCGCGGTAGGTCACGGATCGGGTAGCCGCCGCGCGCCTCGTCGCCGTCGATGCTCACCTGGAGCAGCACCTCCACCGGCTCCGTCGCGGCCTTGGCGAGGGCGTCGGCGAGCCGGGTGGAGTCGACCGTGTCGACCCGGTCGGCCCAGCCGAGCACCGAGCGCGCCTTGTTCCGCTGGAGGGACCCGACCATCCGCCACGCCGCGGTCGCACCGGGCCGCAGCTCGGCGAACTCGGCGACCTTGCGGCCCGCCTCCTGGTCCCGGTTCTCGGCGAACTCGGTGAGCCCCAGGTCGGACAGGATCGCCACGTCGGACGCGGGCCACGTCTTCGTGACCGCGAGCAGCGACACCTCGTCCTCCGACCGCCCGGCGGCCCGGCAGGCCCGCGAGATCCGCCCGCGCACCTCGGCCAGCGACCGCGCCAGCTCCTCCCGGCGTTCCCCGTCGTCCACCCGCACCGCCCCGCGCTCCACGCCGTCGCGCTCCACGCCGCCGTCTGCCACGCCGCCGCCCTCCCGCTCGCTCACCGCTCCTCCACCCACACCACACCGGCCAGCCGCCCGGTGCCGGGCGTGCGGCGGTGGCTGAACAGCGTCCGCTCCTCCACCGTGCAGCGGGGGTCGACGCCGATCTTCCCGATCCCGGCGTCCGCGAGCTGCTGCCACAGCCCGGCCCGCAGGTCGAGCGCGGGCCGGCCGGCCCGGGTCTTGCTCGCGCTGCCCGGGAGGTGCTTCTCGACGTCGGCGCGCATGTCGGCGGGCACCTCGTAGCACTGGCCGCACACCGCGGGCCCCAGCAGCACCTCGACCCTCTCGCGGACGGCGCCCAGCTCGACCATCCGCTCCACCGCGGCGGGCACCACCCCGACCCGCGCGCCGACCCGCCCGGCGTGCACGGCGGCGACGACCCCCGCCTCGGGGTCGCCCATCAGCACCGGCACGCAGTCGGCGGTCAGCACCACCAGCCCCAGCCCGGCCTGGTCGGTGACCAGGGCGTCGGTGGCCTCCAGCGGTTCGGCGACCGGACCGCGCACCACCCCGACCGTCCGGCCGTGCACCTGCTCCATCCAGACCAACCGGTCGGGCGCCAACCCGATCCCCTCGGCCAACCGCTTCCGGTTGGCCTCGACGGCCGCCGGGTCGTCACCGACGTGGTCGCCGAGGTTGAACGAGTCGTAAGGCGGCTTGGACACCCCACCCTCACGGGTGGTCAGGACACGACGGATGCGCACCCCCCAAGCCTCCCAGACCCGCCCCACCCCCGAGAGTCCAACACCCAGGACCCGAGAGTCCAACGCTCAGGTCCCGAGAGTCCAACGTCCAGGCCCCCTGAGTTCTTCACCCAGGACCCGCACCCGGCAGGTGCCGAAAACGCTCAGGACCCCCGAACGTAGAACTCGGGGGTCCTGAGCGTTGGACTCTCTAGGCCCGGGTGTTGGACTCTCGGGGCCTGGAGGTTGGACTCTCGCGGGTCAGCGGCGCATGAAGGGGGGGACGTCCACCTCGTCGTCGGGGTCGTCGGTCACCGGCACGGCGCGGTTCGGCAGCGAGCCGGTGCCCGGGAGGCCCGGGGACAGGGTGCGCGGCGCGGCGGGCTGCGGCGCGCCGTAGGGGGACGCGCCGTTGCCCTGCACGGGCTGGGGCTGCTGCGGCACGGTCGGGCGCTGCGGCACGACCGGGGGCTGCTGCTCCACCGGCGGGGGCGGGGGCGGGGGCGCGACGACCGGCGGGGGCTGCTGGGGCGCCGACAGCTCGCCCGCGGTCGCCGTGGCGACCGGGTTGCCCCGGGCGGGGCCGGCCAGCACCTGCGGCTCCAGCTTCTTGTGCGTCGGCCCACCGCTGTCGAACCCGGCCGCGATCACCGTCACCCGCACCTCGTCGCCGAGCGAGTCGTCGATGACCGTACCGAAGATGATGTTCGCGTCGGGGTGCGCGGCCTCCTGGACCAGCGACGCCGACTCGTTGATCTCGAACAGCCCGAGGTCGCTGCCGCCCGCGATCGACAGCAGCACGCCGTGCGCGCCCTCCATCGACGCTTCCAGCAGCGGCGAGTTGATGGCCTTCTGCGCGGCCGTCACGGCTCTGCCCTCGCCGCGCGCCGAGCCGATGCCCATGAGGGCGCTGCCCGCCCCGGACATCACGGACTTCACGTCGGCGAAGTCGAGGTTGATCAGACCGGGGGTGGTGATGAGGTCGGTGATGCCCTGGACACCGGACAGCAGCACCTCGTCGGCCGAGCGGAACGCGTCCATCAGCGAGACACCGATGTCGCCGAGCTGGAGCAGCCGGTCGTTCGGGATCACGATGAGCGTGTCGCACTCGTTGCGGAGGGCCTGTATGCCCTCCTCGGCCTGCTTGGCGCGGCGCTTGCCCTCGAACGAGAAGGGCCGCGTCACGACGCCGATGGTGAGCGCGCCGAGCTTGCGCGCGATGGAGGCCACGACGGGTGCGCCGCCGGTGCCCGTGCCACCGCCCTCGCCGGCGGTCACGAAGACCATGTCGGCGCCCTTGAGGACTTCTTCGATCTCCTCGCGGTGGTCTTCGGCGGCCTTGTGGCCGACCTCGGGGTTGGCGCCTGCTCCGAGACCGCGGGTGAGTTCGCGGCCGATGTCGAGCTTCACGTCGGCGTCCGACATCAGCAGAGCCTGGGCGTCGGTGTTCACCGCGATGAACTCGACGCCCTTGAGCCCGACCTCGATCATGCGGTTGACGGCGTTCACGCCGCCACCGCCGATGCCGACGACCTTTATCACCGCGAGGTAGTTGTGCGGGGGCGTCATCGGTCCGCCTTCCTGATCGTGTCCGTGCTCATGTGCTGGAGTGGATGACCACCGGTGTCACAGCCCGGACGGATCTCCACCCGGATTGAAACTCTCAACCAGAGGTCGAGAGTTGTGTCAACCCCGTATGTTCCTGCTGGACGTTATGCACCATGAATGCCTCGGTCCAGCAGCCACGCCGTGTCGTGTCCTGACCGGGTGAGCGGTCCTTACTCGCCGGTCGTCCCGTCGAGCAGTTCCCGCACCGCGTCCAGGTGTCCCGCGTGCCGACCCGTTTCCTCGATCATGTGGATCAGCACCCAGCGCGCGGAAAGGCGTTCGCCGCCGCGGAACGCCACCTCGTGGTCGAGGTCGAGGCCCGCGGCGAGGTCCCGACTCGCCGTGCACTCCGAAGCGTAGTCGGCGAGCAATCCGGAGATCGTCTCGCCCGGCTCGACCCGCCAATCCACGTCCGGGTCGTCCCGGTCGTAGGGGGCCTCGCTGGGCTTCCCGGCGAGGACCACCTGGAACCAGTAGTGCTCCACCCAGCGCAGGTGCTTCACCACGCCCGCTGCCGTGGTGAGCCGCGAGGGCAGCACCGGGCGCGTGGCGTCCTCGTCGGCGAGGTCACGGCACTTGTGCGCGACCGTGCCGCGCAGGTAGTCCAGGAACGACGACAGCAGGGTCCGCTCGTCCCCGGTGAACGGCACGTCGACGCGGTCGTCCGCCTTCTGACTGGTCATGGTGCGGCAGTATCGCCGGCCCGGCGGCCCCTGACGAACGGGTTTCCCGCCGCCAAACCCGTTCCGGGTGTGGGGGTTTTCACTCGTCGTCGCCACTCACGGTGGGCAGTTCCGGGCTGGAGACGTCGAACACCGTGCCGCTGCGGGTCAGCAGGACCTCCAGCACGGCGGCCTTGCGCGGGGTGTCGTCCGGCGAGCCCCAGCGGACCTCGCGCCCGGCGGGGAGGGTGAGCCGGACGTCGGCGGGCGACCCGGCCACGACGGTCAGCACCTCCCGGCGCAACCCTTCGGGGAGCTGCGTGAGCACGCTCACCGCGGCGGTCACCGCGGCCGGCTGCGCGGCGGTCAGCTCGGGCAGGCCCACGGGCGGCTGCGCCACGACGGCGTAGTCGCGCCCGGTCGCGTCGACCAGGTGCGCGCCGTCCTCGGCCCTCAGCACCGCGACCGGCTCGCGCTCGTCGACGGTGAGCCGCACGGTCGACGGCAGCACGCGCTCGACCGTGACGCCGGCGACCCGGGACAGCCGGTGCACGCGGTCGGCGACGGCGCGGGTGTCCAGCTGCACGAGCGGCGTGCCCTCGTCGATCGCGGCGACCTCGCGGACCTGCGCCTCCGTGAGGTCCACCACACCGGCGACCTCGACCTGGCGGACGCCCAGCGCGGGCGTGAACCAGACCGTCACGACCAGTGCCGTGACGACGACCAGCACGAGGACCGCGACCAGCCGCCTGCGCAGCACCGTGCGCCGGGACGGGCCGCGCGACGGGCGTCGCCGCGCGGCGGCTGCGGTGCTGGCCGGGCGACGACGCGCCGTCCGCGTGCTCACGGGCGGTCCAGTTCCCCGACGATCTCCGGGCCGAGCATCGTCACGTCGCCCGCACCCATGGTGACGACGAGGTCACCGTCCGACACGAGGCCCTTCACGAGCGCGGGCACCCGGTCGAACGACGGCTCGTAGTGCACCTTCGCCGCGTCCAGCGGCACCTTCCCGGCCACCAGCGCGCCGGTGACGCCCGGTTCCGGGTCCTCGCGCGCGCCGTAGACGTCGAGCACGACGACCTCGTCGGCCAGGCCCAGCGCGGCGCCGAACTCGTCGGCGAACAGCCGGGTCCGCGAGTACAGGTGCGGCTGGAACACCACGACCAGCCTGCCCTCCCCCGCCACCGGGCGGGCGGCGGTGAGCTGCGCGGCCACCTCGGTGGGGTGGTGGGCGTAGTCGTCGTAGACCCGCACGCCGCCCGCGACGCCCTTGAACTCGAAGCGGCGGCGCACCCCGCCGAACGCGGCCAGGCCCTCCAGCACGCCGGCGCGGTCCGCGCCCAGCTCCAGCGCGGCGACCAGCGCGGCCACCGCGTTGCCGGCCATGTGCTCGCCGGGGACGGCGACGCGCACGTCCACGACCTCGCCGTCCAGTTCGACGCGCGCCAGGCCGCCGTTGCCCTCGGGCCGGTGGTCGACCAGGCGCGCCGAACCGGGCCCGGTGGCCGTGCGGCCGTACGAGCGGACCCGGATGCCGAGCTTCGCGGCCCGTTCGGCCAGCGCCGCCGAACCCGGGTCGTCCGCGCACGCGACGAGCACGCCGTCGGGCTGGACGCGCTCCAGGAACGAGTCGAACACCGCCGTGTACGCCTCGACGGTGCCGTGGTGGTCGAGGTGGTCGGCCTCGACGTTGGTCACCACCGCGACCGACGGCGCGAAGTGCAGGAACGACCCGTCGCTCTCGTCGGCCTCGGCGACGAACACGCCGCCGGAGCCCTGGTGGGCGTTCGCGCCCGACTCGTTCAGGTCGCCGCCGATGGCGAACGACGGGTCCATCCGGCAGTGCTGGAGGGCCACCGTGAGCATCGACGTGGTCGACGTCTTGCCGTGCGTGCCGGCGACGCAGGCGACGCGGTGGTCGTCCATGAGCGCGGCCAGCGCCTCGGCGCGCCGCAGCACGGTGACGCCGCGTTCGCGGGCGGCGACCAGCTCGGGGTTGTCCGCGCGGATCGCGGTGGACACCACGACCGCCGTGGGGCCGCCGTCGAGCTGGTCGAGGTTCGCGCCGTCGTGGCCGACCGCGACCGCCGCGCCCTGCGCGCGCAGCGCGAGCACGGTGCGCGAGTCCTTGGCGTCCGATCCGGAGACCTGCGCGCCGCGGGCGAGCAGGATGCGCGCGATGCCGCTCATGCCGGCACCGCCGATGCCGACTAGGTGGACCCGGTCCAGGACGTCGCTCACTTCTTGACCACTTCCAGGACGATGCGGGCCAGCACCTCGTCGGCCTCGCGGTGACCGGTGCTCAGGGTGGCGGTGGTCATCGCGGCCAGCCGGTTGCGATCGGCGACCAGCGGCACCACGTTCCGGGCGACCCACTCGGGGGTGAGCTGCTCGTCGGGGACGAGCAGGCCGCCGCCCACCGCGACGACCGGGTCCGCGTTGAGCGCCTGCTCGCCGTTGCCGTGCGGCAGGGGCACGAACACCGCGGGCAGGCCCACGGCGGACACCTCGGCCACCGTCATCGCGCCCGAGCGGCACAGCACCGCGTCGGCCGCCGCGTAGGCGAGGTCCATCCGCTCCAGGTACGGCACCGGCACGTACGGCGGCGCGCCGGGCACCGACTGCACGGCGACGGTGTTCTTCGGGCCGTGCGCGTGCAGCACGCCGATGCCGGCCTGCGCGAACGCGGGCGCGGCGGCGGAGACGGCGTTGTTGATCGACCGCGCACCCTGCGAGCCGCCGAACACCAGCAGCACCGGCGCGGTCGGGTGCAGCCCGAAGTGGGCGCGGGCCTGCTGCCGCAGCGCGGCCCGGTTCAGCGAGGTGATCGAGTGGCGCAGCGGGATGCCGATGACCTCGGCGTCGGTCAGGCCGGAGTCGGGCACGGCCGCGGCGACGCGCTCGGCGAACTTCGCGCCCACCTTGTTCGCCAGGCCGGCCTTCGCGTTGGCCTCGTGCACCACGATCGGCACGCGGCCGCGGGCGGCGAGGTAGGCGGGCAGGGCCACGTAGCCGCCGAAGCCGACCACCACGTCCGCCCGCACCCGCTCCAGGACTTCCCGGGTGTGCTTGACCGCGCCGCGCACCCGCAGGGGGAGCTTGAGCAGGTCGGGGGTGGGCTTGCGGGGCATCGGCACCGGCGGGATCAGCTCCAGCGGGTAGCCGCGGGCGGGCACGAGCCTGCTCTCCAGGCCGCGCTCCGTGCCGAGCGCCACCACGCGCGCGTCGGGCCGCAGCCGCATGACGGCGTCGGCCAGGGCCAGTGCGGGCTCGATGTGCCCGGCGGTGCCGCCGCCGGCGACCACCACGCACGGTCCGTTGGGGACAAGCCGATCGCCGGACAGGGGGACCTCCAGGGTGCGGGAAAGCTCGTCGAGTCGACGGGGCGAGCCTAGCAACGGCCTCGCCGGGCACCGGGCGGAACCACACCGCCGCACCCCTCGGGCGGCCGGGCGGGGCGGGTCAGCGGCCGTCGCGGCGGCGGGAGCGGACGTCGCGGTCCTGGGTCACCCGGCGGGTCTCGCGGCGGCGGTACTCGGACGGCGGGGCGTGCCGGCCGGCCATCCGCCTCTCGTCGACCGGCGGCGGGGCGGCCTTGCGGCCCCTGGGCGGCGTGGAGGGGCGCGACGGGCGGCGCTTGGGCGGCGGCTTGTACGCCTCGGGGGCGGGGAGCTTCAGCGCGCCGCCGACCCGGCCCGGCCCCAGCGAGCGCAGCGCCGACACGGCTTCCGGCTCGTGCCGGGCGCAGCTGGCCAGGATGCCGAACACCACCATCGTGGTGACCACCGACGTGCCGCCGGAGGAGATCATCGGCAGCGTGATGCCGGTGACCGGGAGCAGCTGCACGACGTAGCCGATGTTGATGGCGGCCTGCGCGACCAGCCACACCGTGAGGGTGGCCGAGACCATCCTGATCCACGGGTCGGTGTTGCGGGCGGCGATGCGCAGGCCGACCACCGCGAGCAGGGCGAACAGGCCCAGCACCAGCAGGCAGCCGATGAAGCCCAGCTCCTCGCCGATGACCGCGAAGATGAAGTCCGAGTGCACGTTCGGCAAATAGCGCCACTTGGAGCTGCCGTTGGTCAGTCCCTTGCCGAAGAACCCGCCCTCGGCCAGCGCGTACAGCGCCTGGAGGGCCTGCAGGCCCGCGCCCTGCGGGTCGGCCTCGGGGTTGAGGAAGGTCTGCACGCGGGCCAGCCGGTAGGACGCGCCGATCGCCAGCACGACCGCGCTGGTCACCGCGGCGACGGCGATGATGCCGAACAGCCGCATGGGCGCGCCGACGAACCAGAGCAGGCTCATCAGCACCACGCCGAGCGTGATCGTGCCGCCGAGGTCGGGTTGCAGCATCACGAGGGCGAACACGACCAGCGCCACCGGCACGACCGGCACCAGCAGGTGCCGGTACTGGTCGAGCAGCGCGCGCTTGGTGACCAGCACGTGCGCGCCCCACAGCGCCAGCGCCAGCTTCGCCGGCTCGATGGGCTGGAACGACACGGGACCGACCGTGAACCACGACTGCGCGCCGCCCGCGACCGTCCCGAGTGGAGTGAGGACGAGGCTCAGCATGATCACGCAGACGAGCATCGCCATCGTGCTGCCGTGCCGGAACCTGCGCAGCGGGATGCGCAGCACGACGAGGAACGCCACCGCGCCCACGCCCACGTACAGCAGCTGCTTCTTGAACACGCTGTACGCCGACGCGCCCTCGGCCACCTCGCCCGGCGCGGACGCCGAGAGCACCATGATCAGGCCGAGCGCGGTCAGCATGCCGAAGATCGCGAGCAGCAGGTGGAAGTCCGCCAGCGGCCGGCCCAGCCACGCGGTCAACGACGTGCGCGACGGTCGCCGCGGGCGTCGTGGTCGGGCCGCGCGCGCGGCGGGTCGCTGTTCCACCGCAGTCATGCCCCCATGGTCTCCCGCGGGTGCGGAGAAAACATGAACATCCACCGCGTGTCGCGTGAGGAGCCGGTGGCGCGCGGCGGGCGCTCAGCCCCCGACCAGCGCCCGCACGGCTTCGGCGAACGCCTGGCCCCGGTGGGCGTAGTCGCTGAACATGTCCATCGACGCGGCGGCCGGGGCGAGCACCACGGCGTCGCCGGGCCGCGCCATCGACCGGGCCGCGCGCACGGCGTCCTCCATGGTCGCGTCGTCCAGCACGGCCACCGGCACGGCGGGCGCGTGCCTGGTCAGCGCGGTGGCGATGACCTCGCGGTCCGCGCCGATCAGCACGGCCCCGCGCATCCGGTGCGCCTCGGCGCGCACGAGGTCGTCCACCGACGCGCCCTTGAGCAGCCCGCCCGCCACCCACACGACGCTCGCGTGCGACCGCAGCGACGCCGCCGCCGCGTGCGGGTTGGTGGCCTTCGAGTCGTCCACGTAGAGCACGCCGCCGGCGGAGGCGACGACGACCGCCCGGTGCGCGCCCGGCCGGAACGCCCGCAGCCCCGCCGCGACCGCCTCGGCCGGCACGCCGTGCGCGCGGGCCAGCGCGGCGGCGGCCAGCGCGTCGGCCACCCCCGGCGGACCGGCCGGTCGCACGTCGGCGACCGGCAGCAGCACCGCGTCCGGGCCGAACGCCCGGTCCACCAGCGCGCCGTCGCGCACGCCGAGCTGCCCCTCCCCGGGCTCGGAGAGGGTGAAGCCGACGCGCGCGCGGGCGGGCGCGTCGGTCAGCAGCCCGGCGACCACCGGGTCGTCCACGCCGCCGATCGCCACGTCGCCGGTCAGCACCCCGGCCTTCGCCGCCGCGTACGCGTCGAACGTGCCGTGCCAGTCGAGGTGGTCCTCGGCCAGGTTCAGCAGCACCCCGGCGAACGGCCGCACCGACGGCGACCAGTGCAGCTGGAAGCTCGACAGCTCCACCGCCAGCACCCGGTGCCCGGCCAGCAGCGCGTCCACGACGGGCAGGCCGACGTTGCCGCAGGCCACCGCGTCGATGCCGGCCGCGCGCAGGATCGACTCCAGCATCCCCACGGTGGTGGTCTTGCCGTTGGTGCCGGTCACCGCGAGCCACGTCGGCGGGTCGGCCAGCTCCGCGCCCATCCGCCAGGCCAGCTCGACCTCGCCGATCACCTCGACGCCCGCCGACCGCGCCGCGACCAGCAGCGGGCTGTCGGGGCGCCACCCCGGGCTGGTCACGACCAGGTCGGTGCCGGGCGGCGGCGCGACCAGGCCGGGCACCAGCTCCACGCCGGGCAGCAGCTGCTCCAGCGCGGCCAGCCGGTCGGCGGAGCCGTCGGTCACGGTGACCTCGGCGTCCGCCGCCAGCAGCGCCTCGGCCGCGGAGCGACCGGTCACGCCCGCGCCGGCGACCAGGACGTGGCGTCCCGCGAGGAAACCCACGGCGTCAGCTCTCCACCGCGGTGAGCCACTCGCTGTAGAACAGGCCGAGCCCGAGCATGCAGCACATGCCCGCGAGCAGCCAGAACCGGATGATCACCGTGGTTTCCGCCCACCCGGCGAGTTCGAAGTGGTGGTGGAACGGCGCCATCCGGAACAGGCGTCGCCGCGACGTGCGGAACACGGCGACCTGGAGCACCACCGACAGCGCCTCGACCACGAACAGGCCGCCGATGACGACCATGAGCAGCTCGGTGCGGGTCGTGATGGACAGACCGGCGACCAGGCCGCCGAGCGCGAGCGAGCCGGTGTCGCCCATGAAGATCTTGGCGGGCGCGGCGTTCCACCACAGGAAGCCGATGCAGCCGGCCATCGCGGCGGCGGCGACGAGCGCCAGGTCCAGCGGGTCGCGCACGTCGTAGCAGCCGGCGACGAGCAGGTTGGAGCAGTTGTAGCGGAACTGCCAGAAGCTGATGACCACGTAGGTGCCGAGCACCATCGCGGACGTGCCGCCGGCCAGGCCGTCGAGGCCGTCGGTCAGGTTCACCGCGTTCGACCACGCGGAGATCGCCGCGTAGCAGAACACCACGAAGCCGACGACGCCGAACGACACCACGCTGATGTCGCGCACGAAGGACAGGTTGACCGACGCGGGCGTCCAGCCGTCCTTGTTCGGGAACTGCACGACCAGGACGGCGAAGATGATCGTGGCGACGAACTGGCCGACCAGCTTCGCGGTCTTGTTCAGGCCGAGGTTGCGCTGCTTGCGGATCTTGATGAAGTCGTCGAGGAAGCCGACGACGCCGAGCGAGGTCGTCAGCATCAGCACGAGCAGGCCGGACGCGCTGGGCGTCTGGTCCTGCGCGGAGGCCGACATCGAGTTCACCAGGTGCGACCCGAGGTAGCCCGCCCACATCGCCACCAGGATCGCGACGCCGCCCATGGTGGGCGTGCCGCGCTTGGTCTTGTGGCTCTGCGGGCCCTCTTCGCGGATCTCCTGGCCGAAGCCCTGCCGCGAGAAGATCTTGATCAGGTACGGCGTCAGCATGATCGACGTGATCAGCGCGATGGCCGCCGCGATCAGGATGCTCTTCACTTGCTGCCCGCCTCCAGGAGAGCCTCGGCAACCCGCCACAGGCCGTATGAATTGGATGCCTTCACCAGCACGACGTCACCCGGTCGCACCTCGTCGCTCAGCAGCTGGACCGCCGCGGCGACGTCCGGCACCAGAACCGCTTCTTCGCCCCATGATCCTTCCAGGTGCGCTCCCTGGTGCATCGCGCGGGCGTCCTGCCCGACGACGACCAGCTTGTTGATGTCCAGGCGGACCACGAGCCTGCCGATCTCGTCGTGCGCGCGGACCGAGTCCGCGCCGAGCTCCGCCATCGGGCCGAGCACCGCCCAGCTGCGGCGGGGCGGGGTGGCGGACCGCGAGATGGTGGCCAGCGACTTCAGCGCCGCCTTCACCGACTCGGGGTTGGCGTTGTACGCGTCGTTGACGACGGTCACACCGTCAGGACGTTCGGCGACCGCCATGCGGTGCGCCGACACCCGCTCGGCCTTGCCGAGGGCGTCCGCGACCTGCTGCGGCGTCGCGCCGAACTCCAGCGCGACGGCGGCGGCGGTGAGCGCGTTGCCGACCTGGTGCGGGCCGTGCACGGCGAGCCGCACGCGCGCCTCGCCCTGCGGCGCGACCAGCGTGAAGCCGGCGCGGGCCTGCTCGTCCAGCTCGACGTCGACCGCCCGGACGTGCGCGTCGGGGCGTTCGCCGACCAGCACGACGCGGGCCCGCGTGCGCGGCGCCATGCCCGCGACCAGCGGGTCGTCGGCGTTGAGCACGGCCACGCCGTCGGCGGGCAGCGCCTCGACCAGCTCGCCCTTGGCCTGGGCGATGCCCTGCTTGGAGCCGAACTCGCCGACGTGCGCGCTGCCCACGTTGAGCACCGCGCCCACGCGCGGCGGCGCGACCTCGCACAGCTCGGCGATGTGCCCCTTGCCGCGGGCGGACAGCTCCAGCACCAGGAACCGGGTGGTCGCGGTGGCGCGCAGGGCGGTCCACGGGTGGCCCAGCTCGTTGTTGAACGACCCGGGCGGCGCGATGGTCTCGCCGAGCGGCGCGAGGACCTGCGCGATGAGGTCCTTGGTGGAGGTCTTGCCCGACGAGCCGGTCACGCCGACCACGGTGAGGTCCGGCAGCCGGTCGACGACGTGCCGGGCCAGCTTGGCCAGCGCGGCCAGCACCGCCGCGCCCGCGCCGTCGACGTCACCGGACAGCACGTACGCGTTGCCGGTCTTGACCAGCGGCGGGACCACCACGGACGGCGCGTCGACCGGGCGGCCGGCGAGCACCGCCACCGCGCCCGCCCCGATCGCCCGCGCGGCGAAGTCGTGGCCGTCGACGCGTTCGCCGGGCAGGGCCAGGAACAGGTCGCCGGCGGCGACCTTCCGGGTGTCGAACTCGACACCGCCGGTGACGACCTCGTCGCCGGTGGCGTGGTGGACCTCGCCGCCGACGACCTCGGCGATCTCGGCCAGGGTCAGGGGGATCACCGCGCGGCTCCTCGGATGGCGTCGGCCAGGGTTTCGACGTCGGAGAACGGGTGCACGACACCCGCGACCTCCTGGCCGGTCTCGTGGCCCTTGCCGGCCACGACGACGACGTCACCGGCACGGGCCTCGCCCACGGCGTGCGCGATGGCCAGGCGGCGGTCGCCGATCTCCACGACCTCGCCGCGCTCGGCGTCCGGCACCGCCAGGGCGCCGCGCAGCATCGCGGCCCGGATCTCGGCCGGGTCCTCGGTGCGCGGGTTGTCGTCGGTCACGACCAGCACGTCGCTGCGCCGGGCCGCCTCCTCGCCCATGAGCGGGCGCTTGGCGGTGTCCCGGTCGCCGCCGCAGCCCAGGACGGTGATGATCCGGCCGGTCGCCCGCGCCCGCACCGCGTCCAGCGCGAGCGCGACGGCGGCGGGCTTGTGGGAGTAGTCGACGACGGCGGTGAAGTCCTGCCCCTCGTCGACGCGCTGCATCCGGCCCGGCACCTCGACGTCGCGCAGGCCCGCGCGGATGGCCCCGTGGTCGATGCCCCGGGCGTGCAGGCAGCCGATCGCGAGCAGGGCGTTGGCCACGTTGAACTCGCCGGGCAGGCGCAGCTCCACGTCGATCGACGCCCCGTCGGGGCCGTGCGCGGTGAAGCTCTGCTCGCCGGTGGCGCTGACGGTGACACCGCTGGCCGTCCACACCGCGTCGCGGGTGGTCGCCACGGTGACCGTGCCCGGCTTGACCAGCCGCGGGCCCCAGTCGCCGTCGACGCAGACGACCTCCGTGCGGGCCCGGCCGTCGAACAGCTCGGCCTTCGTCCGGAAGTAGTCCTCCATGTCCGGGTGGAAGTCCAGGTGGTCCTGCGACAGGTTGGTGAACGCGCCGACCGCGAACCCGACGCCGCCGACCCGGCCCAGGCGCAGGGCGTGGCTGGAGACCTCCATCGCCACGTCCGTGGTGCCGCGCTCGTGCATCACGGCCAGCAGCGCCTGGAGGTCGGGCGCCTCGGGCGTGGTGAGCGCGCTGTCGAGCCGTTCGCCGGCGATGCGCGTCTCCACCGTGCCGATCAGGCCGGTGGCCCGGCCGGCCGCCTTCAGCGCGGACTCGACCATGTAGGTGGTGGTGGTCTTGCCGGACGTGCCGGTCACGCCCCACACGGCCACCCGCGCGGACGGGTTGCCGTAGACGCGGGCGGCGAGCGCGCCGAGCACGGCGCGCGGCTCCGGGTGCACCAGCACCGGCACGCCGCGGACCTTGGCGGCGCCCTCGGCGTCGGTCAGCACGGCCACCGCCCCGGCCTCGACGGCCCGGTCGGCGAAGTCGGCGCCGTGCACGCGGGTGCCCGGCAGGGCGGCGAACAGGTCGCCGGGCCGCACGTGCTGGGCGCGCAACGTCACCCCGCTCACCAGGACGTGGGCCCGGTCGGGTGCGGTCAGGTGCGCGTCGACGGTCGTGGCGAGCTCCGACACGGGAACGGGCTGGGTGCGGGAAGGGCGAGGCGGGGCGGTCGCGACCTTGCCCTCGAGCTTGGCAGGCACGCGCGGAAGGCTACCGGCGCACGCAGAGTGGTCATGCGGCACGTCCACCGCGGACGTGCCCGAAACCGGTTCCGGCACGTGATCCGCGGTGATCGCGCCGCGTTCGTCGCGTTCGCCCGGCCGGCCGACGAGGCGTTACGGCTTGAGGATCAGCGGCACGACGGGGCTCTGCTCCGCCGACATCGGCACCTGGTAGCGCTGCGCCAGGTAGGACGCGACGTCGTGGAACAGCGGCGCGGCGGACTGCACGCCCCGGGTCGGGTTGTCCAGCACGATCCCGATGACGTAGCGCGGGTTGTCGGCCGGGAAGATGCCCGCGAACGTGATCCAGTACTGGCTCTGCGAGTAGCAGTCGCACTTCGGGTCGACCTGCTGCGCCGTGCCCGTCTTGCCGGTGACCTGGTAGCCGGGCAGCGCCGCGGACGTCCCCGTGCCGCTCTGGTCGGGGTCGCTCGTGGACTTCTGCACGACCGCGCGGAACATGTCGCGGACCGTCTTCGCGGTCTCCGGCGACACCACCCGCACGCCCTCCGGGGCCTGCGCCTCCTTGCGGGCGCCGTCCGCGGAGACCTGGGCGCGGATGATGCGCGGCGGGACGCGCACGCCGTCGTTCGCGATGGCCTGGTACATGCCGGTCATCTGGAGCAGGGTCATGCTCAGGCCCTGGCCGATGGGCAGGTTGCCGAACGTCGAGCCCGACCACTGGTTGCGCGGCGGCACGTACCCCGCCTCCTCGCCGGGCAGGCCGGACTGGGTGCGCTTGCCGAGGCCGAACTTGGTGAGCATGTCGGCGTACCGGTCCTCGCCGATCGCCTGCGCCGCCATCAGCGTGCCGACGTTGGACGACTTGGCGAACACGCCGGTGAACGTCATGTCCTGGAGGGGGTGGTGGACGGCGTCCTTGATGACCCGGTCGGCGACGGCGATGCTGCTGTCGACCTGGAGGACGCTGTCCGGCTGGTAGAGGCCGTCCTCGACGGCCGTGGCGGCGGTGACGACCTTGTTCACCGAACCGGGCTCGAACACGGAGGACACGGCGGCGTTGCGCACCTGGTCCTCGGTGGCCTTGCCCAGCTGGTTCGGGTCGAACGTCTTGTCGTTGGCCATCGCCAGGATCTCGCCCGAGCGCGCGTCGAGCACCACGGCGGACCCGCCGCGGGCGGCCGTGTCCGCGGTGTAGTCGGTGACCATGCGCTGGAGCGCGTACTGCGTGTCGATGTCGAGCGTCAGCTCCAGGCTCTTGCCCGGGGTGGCGGCGGCCAGCTCGCGGGAGCGGCCCGGCCCGGGGATGACCACGTCGTCGTTGCCCTGCATGGTGTCGACGACGCGCCGCCCCTTGTTGCCGGCCAGCAGGTTGTCCTCGGAGATCTCCAGGCCCAGCAGGCCGTGCGTGGCGGGCGGGTCCTCGTTCTTGCGCCAGTTCGCCGCGCCGATGATGTTCGCCGCCAGCTCGCCGTTCGGGTAGACGCGCACCGCCCGGTACTCCGAGCCGATGTTGAAGTACTTCTCGGTGATGACGGCGGCCTTGCCCGGGTCGACGTTGTCGACCAGCTCGACGTAGGTGGTGTCCTGGGAGAGCTTGGCCAGCACGGTGTCCCGGTCGGTCCGCTGGCCGTTGACCTCCTTGCCGAGCGTCTGCTCGACGAACGCCGCGATGTCGGCGATGCGGTCCTCGAAGCTGCCGATGTCCGGGTCGCGCTCCTGCGCCTTGGCCCACTCCTTGCGCATCAGCTGCGGCACGGCGTACAGGGCGCGCGCCTCCACGCTGAACGCGAGCTGGTTGCCGTTGCGGTCCAGGATGGAGCCCCGCGCCGCGGGGATGTCGATGGGCGTGGCGCGCTGCTGCTCGGCCTGCGCGGACAGCGCCTCGGCCTGGAAGCCCTGCACCTGCACCAGCTTGATCCCGGCGGCCAGCAGGGCGCCCACGAGCAGCAGCCGCCCCACCGCCAGGCGGACCCGGCTGTTGCCGCCGCGTCGCCGCTTGGGGGCGGAGCCCCGGACCGACAACGGGCGACGGGCGGGCCTGCCCCGGCTGGGCCCCGGCATCACTGACCTCCTGGTACCGACTGTCCTTCGGGCGGTTGCGCCCCCTGCTCCTGCGCGGGGGGCGGCGCGGCGGGCGGCGCCGCGCTCTGGGTCGTCGTCTGCGGGGGCGGGGGCGGCTGCACGGCGGATGGCTTGCCGTACACCTCGACCGTCCCGTCGGGCAGCTGCCGCAACCGGGCCGGGTCGCCCGCCGGGAGCAGCCCGAGCTTCTCGGCGGCGGCGGCCAGCTCCAGCGGCGACTCGGCGAGCGCCACCTCCTGCCGCAGCTGCTCGACCTGCCGGGCGAGCCTGGTCTCCTCGGCCCGCGCGTCCTGGAGGCGGTAGGAGTCCGCGGTGGCCTGCGTCGACAGCCACATGATCGCGGCGATGCCCACGCCGAGCACCACCATGACCATCACGACGAACGGCGCCTTGGGCGCCACGACGGGTTGCCGCGTCACGGCCGGGCCGCGCCTGGGCGACGTCCGCTGCGCGCGCCGCGCGTAGGCCCGCTCCGCGGCGGGCGACCTGCGGCGCTCCGCCGGGACGGACCGCAGGGCGCGCTCGCGCGGGTTCGCCCCCGTGCCCGACCGGGGCTTGGGCGTCGGCACGCCGCCGCCGGTCCGTGCCGGTGCGGTCATGTCGCCTCCCTGATGCGTTCCGCGGCCCGCAGCCTCACCGACGCGGCCCTGGGGTTGTCCTCGATCTCCTGCTCGTTGGCCTGCTCGGCGCCGCGCGTCACCAACCGCAGCTCGGGGCTGTGGCCGGGCAGCTCGACCGGCAGGTCCAGCGGTGTCGTGGAGGCGGCCAGCTCGGCGAACGCGCGCTTGACCATGCGGTCCTCCAGGGACTGGTAGGACTCCACGACGATCCGGCCGCCGACCGCCAGCACCGACAGCGCCGCGGGCAGGGCCGCGCGCAGCGACTCCAGCTCCTGGTTGACCTCGATCCGCAGCGCCTGGAACGTGCGCTTGGCCGGGTGCCCGCCGGTGCGCCGCGTCGCCGCGGGCACCACGTCGTAGAGCAGCCGGACCAGCCGGCCGCTGGTGGTGAACGGCTCGCGCGCCCGTTCCCGCACGACCGCGCCGGCGATCTTGCGGGCGAACCGCTCCTCGCCGTAGTCGCGCAGCACGCGGGTCAGCTCGCCGGCGGGGTACTCGTTGAGCACGTCGGCCGCCGTCGGCCCCGAGCCCGCGCTCATCCGCATGTCCAGCGGCGCGTCCCTGGAGTAGGCGAACCCGCGCTCCTCGGCGTCGAGCTGCAGGGACGAGACGCCGAGGTCCATCAGGACGCCCTGCACCTTCACGCCGTCGACCGCCTCGACGATGTCGTCGTAGGTGGTCTGCACGAAGGAGACGCGGTCGCCGAACGGCGCGAGCCGCTCCTTCGACAGCGCGATGGCCTGCGGGTCGCGGTCCAGCCCGATCAGCCGCACGTTCGGGTGCGCCCGGAGCACCGCCTCGGAGTGCCCGCCCAGGCCGAGCGTGCAGTCGACGAACACGGCGTCGTCCCGGTCGGCCAGCGCGGGGGCCAGCAGGCCGAGGACGCGATCGAGCAGCACCGGCACGTGCCGCGCCTGCTCCACCACGACCCCTCCCTGGATGGTCCCCCCTCGTGCAACGGAAAAATTCGGGTGTCGTCAGGTCCCCGCCCGCCCGTCGGACCTGGCGCCGGGGAAGGTGCGCCAGGGCCGAAAGCCGAGCGGACCGAGGCCTCACGGCACCCGAAACCTCGAATCACGGCCGATCAGAACAGACCGGGGAACACCTCCTCGCGGGCTTGCGCGTACCGCTCCTCGTGCTCGTCCATGTAGCGCTGCCACGCCGTCGCGTCCCAGATCTCCAGCCGGGTGATCGCGCCGATGACCACGCACTCCTTGGTCAACCCCGCGTACCGGCGCAGTTCCGGGGCGATGAGCACCCGGCCCTGGCCGTCCGGCCGCTGCTCGTCGGTGCCGGCGAACAGGTAGCGCTGGTAGGCGCGGACCGCCTCGTTCGTGAACGGGGCCTCCGCGACCTTGCGCGCCATCTGCTCGAACTCGGCCCGCGGGAACACGTAGAGGCAGTGGTCCTGGCCCTTGGTGACCATGAGACCCCCCGCTAGCGCGTCCCGGAACTTCGCAGGCAGCGTGATCCGACCCTTGTCGTCCAACCTCGGGTTGTGCGTGCCCAGGAACACTGCGCACCCACCTCCCGGGGCCGGATGTCGAACTGACGACCGGCAGTGGGGCCCCCGTCTGCCCCACCGGCCGCCACAGTACCCCACTTTTCCCCACAGTCAACGCTGAAACGGGGGGAGGCGACCCCTCCCCCGGAACGTTTGCGCAGGTAGAGGCGATATGACCAGTGGGGCGGGCGGTGGGGGAAGCGCGCCGTCACCACCTCGCCGGGTGAGCTGAACAGGGCCGAACTTCACCCGAACGGCTCAACAAAATCGGGCAAAACCGGTTCAGCCGGCACCGAGGTGGGGAATCGTGGTGGGCGGGCCTGGACCGGTGGGGCACGCGGGCCGTGGAAACCGGCCGCGCGAGAATGTTCAATCGGTGTGGGGCGCTTCGCCCTGGTTTGACACACTGCGTGAAACGCTCACCGCCACCGCGAACCGGTCGCGGGAGGGCCGCGCCCTGCTCCAGGAGGTCGAGTGACTCCGAGTACCCAGCCAGCCGCGCCCGAGCACCCCTACGGTGCCGGCGGCCCCGCGGTGAACCACGTGGACCAGACGGTGCCGGTGAACGGCTCGCCCCGGCTGGACGAGGTGCTGGGCGAGCTGCACACCGTGGTCGGCCGGATCGCCGCGAACGTCGAGAAGGTCATCGTCGGCAAGCCGGACGTGGTGCGCGTCGCCCTGGTCACCCTGCTGGCCGAGGGGCACCTGCTGGTCGAGGACGTGCCGGGCGTCGGCAAGACGTCGCTGGCCAAGGCGCTGGCCCGGTCGATCGACTGCACGGTCAGCCGCATCCAGTTCACGCCCGACCTGCTGCCCAGCGACATCACCGGTGTGTCGATCTACAACCGGCAGGACAACGACTTCGAGTTCCGCCCCGGCCCGGTGTTCGCGAACATCGTGGTGGGCGACGAGATCAACCGCGCCTCGCCGAAGACGCAGTCCGCGCTGCTGGAGTGCATGGAGGAGCACCAGGTCACCGTCGACGGGCAGACCTACCCGCTCGGCGCGCCGTTCATGGTGATCGCCACGCAGAACCCGATCGAGATGGAGGGCACCTACGCCCTGCCCGAGGCGCAGCGCGACCGCTTCACCGCGCGCGTGTCGATCGGCTACCCCGACCCGCAGGCCGAGCTGGCCATGGTCGACGAGCACGCGGGCCACGACCCGATGTCCGACCTGCGGCCGGTGTCGGACTCCGCGCAGGTGCTCAGGCTGATCCAGGCCGTGCGGCGGGTGCACCTGTCGACCGAGATCCGGCGCTACGCCGTCGAGCTGGTCGGCGCCACCCGGCGGCTGCCCGAGCTGCGGCTGGGCGCGTCGCCGCGCTCGACGCTCCAGCTGGTGCGGTCGGCGCGGGCGCAGGCGGCGCTGGCCGGTCGCGACTTCGTGGTCCCCGACGACGTCCACGCGGTGGCCGTGCCGGTGCTCGCGCACCGCCTGGTGCTGACCGCGGAGGCGCAGGCGGCCCGGCGGTCCTCGGCCGACCTGGTGCGCGGCCTGCTCCAGCGGGTACCGGTGCCGCAGGCCGCGCTCGACCCGACCGGCCAGTTCCTGCACAACACCAACCCGAACCACCACCGCTGACATGCGGGGAGCGCTGTCCGGCCTGACCACCCGCGGCCGGTGCCTGCTGGCGGCCGGGTTCGCCGCGGGCCTGTGCGCGGTCGTGCTGAACGAGCGCGACCTGCTCCGCGTCGCGGCGTTCGTGGTGGCGCTGCCGCTGCTCGCCGCCCTGCTGGCGCAGCGGGCGCGGGTGGGCCTGCACGCGGACCGCGTGCTGCACCCGAGCCGGGTCCAGGTGGGGTCGCCGACCGACGTGCGGGTGGAGCTGCGCAGCGCGGGCCGGCTGCCGACCGGCGGGCTGCTGCTGGAAGATGCGGTGCCCTACGCGCTCGGCGCCCGCCCGCGGTTCGTGGTGGAGCGGCTGCCGCGCAACACGGTGACCGTGCTGCGCTACCCGCTCAAGCCGGTGATGCGCGGCGTCCAGCAGGTCGGACCGCTGCTGGCGCGGATCACCGACCCGTTCGGGCTGGCCGAGTTCGACCGCGAGATGGCGGGCCGCAGCAGGCTCGTCGTCGTGCCGCGGGTGGTGCAGCTGACCGGGCTGCCGAGCGGGTCGGGCATGGGCTCCGGCGACGACGGCTCGATCCGGCTGCGCGCCGGGCAGGGCGAGGACGACGCCGTGGTCCGCCCGTACCGGCACGGCGACGACCTGCGCAAGGTGCACTGGCGCTCGACGGCGCGGCGCGACGAGCTGATGGTGCGCGTCGAGGAGCGGCCGTGGCGCGGCGGCACGACCGTGCTGCTGGACCACCGGCTGGCGGGGCACCGGGGCAGCGGTCCCGGCGCGAGCCTGGAGTGGGCGGTGTCGTTCGCCGCGTCGATCTCGCTGCACCTGCACCGCTACGGCCACCAGGTGCGCCTGGTCGGCGACGACGGCCGGGTGCTGGCGGGCGGACCGGGCGGCGGCGGGTACAGCGACGCGGTGGCGCTCGACGCGCTGGCCGCGTTGCAGCCCTCCCACCGGCGCGAACCCGCCGTGGGCGTCGACCCGGGCGCGGGTCAGGAGGTCATCGCGATCCTCGGCGGCTGCACGCCCGCCGTCGTCGACGCGCTGGTGCGCAACCGCCCGCGCGGGACGCGCAGCCTCGCCGTGGTGCTGGACGTGCGGGCCTGGGCGTCCGCGTCGGAGGACCCGGCGCCGGACCCCGCCGACGCGCGGGAGCTGTTGAGCGGTGCGGGGTGGGGCGTGGTCGTGGCGCGGCCGAACACGCCGATGGGGCAGGTCTGGCAGGAGCTGTGCCACAGCGCGGGGAACCGCGGCCCGGTGGTGCGCACGGAGGTGGGCTGAGTGACCGGCAGGACGGCTGCTCCGGCGGGCGGGAACTGGGTGGTGACCGCGACGCCCGCGGTCGCCGGGCTGGCGACGCTGTGCGCCGCGACCGCGTTGTCGAGCGTGCTCGACGGCGTGCTGTGGATGGTGCACCTGGCGGTCGCGATCGTCGTGGTGGCGGGCAGCGGCGTGCTGCTGCGCTCGTCCAGGCTGCCCGCGCCGCTGGTGGTGCTCGGGCAGGTGGTGGCGCTGCTGTGCCTGCTCGTGGCGCTCTACACGACCAGCGGCGTGCTGGTGTTCCTGCCGGGCCCCGAGTCGTTGCAGGACCTGGGCGCGGTGCTGGGCAACGCGATCGGCGAGGTGCAGACCGGCGTGCCGCCGGTGCCCGACAGCCAGAACATGCGCTGCCTGGTGATGGTGGCGATCGGCCTGGTGGCGGTCGTGGTGGACGCCCTCGCGGTCGGCGCGGCGGCCCCCGCGGCGTCCGGCCTGGTGCTGCTGTGCGTGTTCGCGGTGCCCGCGTCGCTGGCCGACGAGATGCTGCCGCTGTGGACGTTCGTGTTCGGCGCGGCGGCGTTCGCGCTGCTGCTGGCCGTGGACGGGCAGCACCGGCACGAGGCGTGGCGCGGCAGGCTGCCGGGGGCCGGGCAGAGCGGTTCGGGCCCGGCGGCGACCGCGGTGGCGGGCATGGCTGTGGTGATCGCGCTGCTCGCCGGCGGCAGCCTGACGCTGGTCGGCACCGTGGGGCGGCTGCCCGGCACGGGCGACGAGCTCGGCGGCGGCTCCGGCGGGCTCGGCATCGACCCGATCACCGAGCTGCGCGGCATGCTCAACCAGGGCCAGAGCCGCGAGATGTTCCGGGTGCGCGACCTGCCCGAGTCGGCCTACCTGCGCGCGATGACGCTGCCGCAGTACGTGCCCGACAAGGGCTGGACCGGCGGCGGCGACCTGTCGGGCGGCGTGCCCGCCCGCGGCGACCTGCCGCCCCAGCCGGGCGACCCGCGCGACGGCGAGGTCGTGGAGGTCAAGATCGAGCCGGTCACCTGGCTCGACTACTGGCTGCCGGTGTACGGCCGGCCGAGGTCGATGCCCGACGTCGACGAGGCGTACCAGTACGACGCGGGGCGCGGCATGGTCTACGCGACGCGGGCCCGCAAGTCCGGGACGTACACGCTGCGCACGGTGCTGGACACGCCGTCCGCCGACACGCTGCGCAGGGCGACCGGCCCCGTCGACGTCGACCCCGCGTACCTGGAGGCGCCGGGCGTGGAGGACCGGGTCGTCCGGCTGGCGCGCGACATCGTGGCCGGCGAGGACAACCAGTTCGACCGGGCGAGCGCGCTGTACCGGTACTTCACCGACGGCACGCAGGGCTTCACGTACACCACGGAGACCACGAACGACATGAGCGCGGGCGCGCTCGAGGACTTCGTGCTCAACGGCAAGAAGGGCTTCTGCGAGCAGTACGCGTCGGCGATGGCGATCATGGCCAGGTCCGTCGGCATCCCGGCCCGGGTGGCCCTCGGCTTCACCGCCGGGTACCCGACCGGCGACTTCCAGACGATCACCTCGCAGGACGCCCACGCGTGGGTGGAGGTCTACTTCCCCGGCCACGGGTGGATGACCTTCGACCCGACGCCCCTCTCCGACGGCCGCGGCGTGGCCCCGCCGTACATCTCGGGCAACGAGGCCGACGACGAGGAGGACGGCTCCAGCGCCGCCGCCGCCACGACCACCACCACGACCACCGCGCCGGACGCCTCGGCGTCGGCCTCGGCCGCGCCGGACGCGCAGGGCCAGGACGGGACGTCGCAGACGGCCGCCCCGACGCCCGCGTGGCACCTGATCACCCTGGCCGCGGCGGTCGCGACCGCGCTGCTGCTGCTGGGGCTGCTCGTCTTCGGCGGTGTGTGGCTGACCAGGACGACCAGGCTGCGCCCGGCCTTGCTGGCCGCGTCGGCGGTGCTGTGGGCGATCGCGGTGGCCCTGGTCCTGGCGCTGGTCAGCTGGTGGCTGGCCGCGCTGGTGATCGTGGTGGCGCTCGTGGTGGCACCGGCCCTGGTGCGCGCCTGGCGCCGCCGCGAACGGCTCCGCGCCGTCGCCGGCCTGGGCCCGGGCGCGGCGGGCGCGGCGTGGCAGGAGCTGGTCGCCGAGTCCGTGGACCGGGGCACCCGCGTGCCGAGCACGGAGACGATCCGGGTCGCCGCCCGCCGGTTGGCGAAGGCGCACAACCTGGACGACCAGGGCCGCGACGGCCTGCGCACGGTGGTGGGCGCGGTGGAGCGCGCCTGGTACAGCACGCACCAGGAGGCGGACCCGGCCCTGCCCAAGGCGGTGGACGACGTCCGGGCGAGCCTCGGCCGCAACGCGCCCCTGGCCCTGAGGGCCAAGGTCCTCCCCCGCTCGGTGCTCCAGCCGAAGCCGCCCGCGGAGAGCGACCCCGACGACTGAAGACCGGGCGGTCGAGAGCCGGGCGGTCGAGAGCCGGGCGGCTGAAGGTCGGGCCGCTCGGCCTCACCCCGGCCCTGCCCCTCACCTCGACCGCCCGGACCGGACCAGGTCAGGTCAGGTCCGGGCGGTCGAACCCGCCGTCACACCGGTCCCGGCCTTTCCCGGTCTTTCCCGGTTTTCGCCCGGACGTGCGCGAAGTGCCGGTTTTCCGGGCAGGCGCGAATACTGCGGAAACCCGCACGGCCCGCCCCCTGGTGCTCGGGGCGGGCCGTGCGGACGTGTTCAATCGGGGCTGTTACGCGGACTACTCGTCCTCGAAACGGCGACGGAAGCGTTCTTCCATCTTTTGGGAGAACGAGCTGCGGCTGGGCCGGCTTCCCTCCTTGCTGGGCTCCTCGGCAGCCTGGTCACCACGACGGAGTGTCGTCACGGTGAGCAGTACGCCGAAGAACATCAACAGGAAGCCGACCACGCTCACCACCGGGATACCAGCGAGCTTCGGCAACATCACACCTGTCACCAGCAGAGCCACACCCACGGCGAACAGCGCGATGCCTTGGATGCGACGCCGTCGGGACGGCTTGCGCAGCTTGGCGCCGCGCACGGTGGATGCGAACTTCGGGTCCTCGGCGTAGAGCGCGCGCTCGATCTGGTCGAGCAGTCGCTGCTCGTGCTCGGAGAGTGGCATGGCTCCTCCTCCGGCACAGCGGTCGCGGGCGCCGGGTAATCACGGTTGCCGCCGGTCCCGGCGGACGCCCCGCCCTGGGGGCGTCACAACCAGGATACGATTCGGGAGGCTTGGCGACTACCCAGTCCGTGCCCCTAAGCGGTTCGTTCGGTCACCATCATCCTCACGGGTCAACGGTCAGACCTTCGTGAGGTGGCGCACGACCACCCCTTGGTCAACTGTCAAGCCCCTCCAGTCGGTTCTTCCAGCCGGTTCGCACACCGGCCGACACACCGCGTGACCAGCCAACTACGCGGACTTCGACGGCACTCGAACACGCGATGGCCGGCAGTGGACGGGTCGCACGCCGCACACCGCCCCGCCGGCACCGCCCACCACGAGGTGCCCGCCGCACGGACATCACACTTTCGAGTCGTCTGGCCCCGCACCGCCCGGCACGCCTGCCGAGCACACCCACCCGATGGGTGACGGCGGGCAGAAGTCGTAGTCGGGTGGCGGTCCCGGCGGCTCACACCGGCGAGAGCAGAGCGGTCGGCGGTGGGCAGCGGTCGGCGGTGCGGTCGGGCGCGGCGGTGAGATCGGGCGCGGGGGTGGAGCCGGGCGCCGCGGTGCGGTCGAGGACGGCGGTGGGGTCGGGCGCGGCGGTGGACGGGTGGGTGGTTCGGCGGGTGTGGGGGCGGGCGGCTCGGTGGTGGGTGGCTCGGTGGTGGGTGGCTCGGTGGTGGGCGGTGATCGGGGGCGTGGGGCGGCTCGTGGCGCGGGTCGCTGCGGTGAGCAGGGTCCTGGCCACTTCGGTCGGGGCGTGGCGCAGGTGGGCCGGGGAGGTGTGGACCACCACGGCACCCGTCGCGGCGAGGGCGGGGGCATGGGGGTTGCGGGTGGCGAACTGCCAGGCCAGGCCCAGGTCGTCCCACCAGGCGTCGGCCGTGCCCAGGGACCTGCCCGCCGCCGAGCGCAGCGGGACGCCCCACCTCGGTGGCGGCAGGGGCAACGTGGCCAGCAGCGCCTTCGCCCACGCCTGGGGCGCCGAGCGGACGCCCTCCGCCAGTTCGGCCAGGACCTGCTTGGCCGGGGCCGACGCCCTGGACAGGTGGGGGCGCAGGTCGTCGACCCCGACACCACCCCGGCGCAGCGCCCCGGTGAGGACCGCCCGGATGTCGTCGCGCGTCTCCAGGGTCCTGGCGGCGTCGGCCGCCGCCCTCGCCAGCGGCGCGGTGAGGAACCCCCTGCGCAGGACCGGGTCCGGTGGGTGGCGGGTCCTCGTGGTGCGGACCCTGGTCGTCGGCTCCACCGGGCGCGTGGCCAGGACGTGGACCGGGCCGGTGGCCGGCAGGGCGCGCACGCCGTGCAGCTGGAGCGCGTCGAGGCCCGTGACGACGCTGCCGGGGCCGCAGTGGCGCAGGGCCGCCTGGACGAGCTGCGGGCGCGTCGGCGGGCTGCCCGACAGGAGCAGGACCCCCGGCAGCACGCGCTGCCACTCGCCCCCCGGGCGGCAGCGGCGGGACAGCTCCTCGGTGCCCAGGCCGAGGGACAGCAGGTCGGTGGCGGTCGCGACGCGGTGCGGGAAGAGGGCGGCCAGGGCGTCGACGGCGATCGTGGTGCGGGTCGTGGTGTGCATGGGTCCACGATCGCCCCCGTCGACGGGTGGGTCGAGGAGGTGATCGCGAACTGTGGACAACTCCCGGGCCTGTGGACAACTCCGGGTAAATGAGGCATTCCGCGGGCCCGACCGCCCGCGGAATGCCTCGGAGGACGGCGGCCGCCCCTCGTCGGCCACCGCGTGGTCTTCACAGCCGGACGAGGTCCTCGCGGATCTCCAGGTCCAGCTCCTTGCGCACCGCGCGGACGTCGCGCCACGAGTCGTGCACCGCGACCAGGGCGCCCGCGAGCACCAGGGCGACCGCGAGGGCGACGACACCGGCGCCGTCACCGGCGCTCTCGAACCTGGCCACGATCACGACGGCCGCCCACAGCTGGAGGGCGGTGAACACGAGCGTGCAGGCAAGCCGTTCGGTGAACCGGCGGCGGGACTTGGCGGGTTCCTCGGTGTGGTTCATGACTCCCCCTCCGACCAGGACTGATAGGTCATTTCTAGGGGGGTTCGCGACACTTCACCGCGTCAGGTGACGCACAACGGGTATCAGTTGGTGAAATCGTAGAGCCGGCTCACCCGGTGGATCTCGATCTTCCGCCGGCCCGTGCTGATGATGCCCTCCTCGCGCAACGCGCGCAGCACCCGCACGAGGGATTCCCGCGACGTGCCCGCGATGCTCGCCAGCTCCTCCTGGCTGAGCGCGACGGCACCCTGGTCGGCGATGCCGCGCCGCAGCGCCACGTCGATCAGCACGGCCGCGACGCGCTGGGTCGCCGTGCCGCTGATCTGCACGCGCTGCCGGTCGGTGTCGCGCTGCCGGGCGACGACCACGGTCAGCACCGTCCACGCGATGCGCGGGTACCGCTGGCACAGCGAGGCGAACCCGGTCGCCGACAGCACCAGCGCCCGCACCGCGCCCAGCGCCTCCACGGTCGCCGAGCGCGGCAGCCCGTCGACCGCCGAGCGCTCACCGACGATGTCGCCCGCGCCCCGCACGGCCAGCACCTTCTCCGCGCCGCCGGACGTGGTCGCGGTGACCCGCAGCAGGCCGCGCCTGACCACGAGCACGTGCCGCGTGACCTCGCCCTCGCGGTAGATCACCGTCCCGGTGGCGTAGTCGCGCTCCGTGCCCGTCGTGCCGAGCAGCTCGTGCTCGGACTCGCTGAGGAGACCCCAGAACCGCTCCACGGCTCCAGCGTGCACGGTGATCGTCCCGGCGGCGGTGATCACGCCCCCGAACCACCCGAACGGCCCGGTCCGGGGTCGGTGGCCCGCGGCGGCGCGGCCCCGGTCAGCGCTCGGGGCGGGGTTCGGTCTCCGCGGACCGGGTCGGCCCCTGGTCCAGCAGCGACGCCGGGCGCACCGCGGCCCGCCCGAAACGCGACCGCGCCTGGTCCGCCGCCTGCTCGGCCTCGCGCCACCCGCGCTCCGGCGCGTCGAACATCAGCTGCTCGCCGCCGTCGCCCTCCACGAGCTGCTCGACCCGCACGCCGATCAACCGCACCGCGCCCGGCGGCACCTGCTCGTCCAGCAGGGTCGACGCGGTCCGGTAGACCTCCTGCGCGACGTCCGTGGCGACGCGCAGCGTCCTGGACCGGGTGATCGTGGTGAAGTCGCTGAACCGCACCTTGATCGACACCGTCCGGCCGCGCAGCCCGCGCGAGCGCAGCGTCGCCGTCGACCGCTCGGACAGCCTCAGCAGCTCGCGCCGCAGCAGCTCGCGGTCGAAGTGGTCGACCTCGAACGTCTCCTCCGCGCCGATCGACTTCTCCCGGGACGACGCCACGACGGGCCGGTCGTCGTGGCCGCGCGCGAGCGCGTGCAGGTGCTCGGCCAGCGCCACGCCCAGCACCTTGCGCAGCCTCGGCAGCGGTGTCGCCGCCACGTCCGCCACGGTCTCCAGCCCCACCTGGTCGAGCTGCTCGGCGGTCCGCTTGCCCACGCCCCACAGCGCCGACACGGGCAGCGGGTGCAGGAACGACAGCACCTCCGTGCGCGGCACCACCATCAGCCCGTCCGGTTTGCACATCCCGGACGCGAGCTTGGCCAGGAACTTCGTCGGCGCGACACCCACCGAGCAGGTGACCCCGAACGCCTCCTCGACCTGCGCCCGGATGAGCTGCCCGACCGCCGCCGGGGTCGCCCGCATCCGCTTGAGCGCGCCGCTGACGTCGAGGAACGCCTCGTCCAGGCTCAGCGGCTCGACCAGCGGCGTGACGTCGCGGAAGATCGCCATCACCCCGCGCGAGACCTCCTGGTAGCGGGCGAAGTTCGGCGGCACGAACACCGCGTGCGGTGCGAGCCTGCGGGCGTGCGAGGTGGGCATGGCAGAGCGCACGCCGAACTCGCGCGCCAGGTAGTTGGCCGACGCGACGACGCCCCGGTTCGCCGTGCCGCCCACGACCACGGGCCGGTCCGCCAGCTCGGGCCGGTCGCGGATCTCGACCGAGGCGTAGAAGGCGTCCATGTCGACGTGCAGCATCGGGCAGCCGGTGTCGTCGGGCCACGCGTCGCCGCGCGCGAGGAAGCGGTCGACCAGACCGCGCGGCAGGTTGGCGCTGCGGCCCACGTTCCCCTCCCCCGAACCCCGAACACCCGTTCGACACCCTACGCCGGCGGTCGTCGGCGCCGCGGACGGCCGTGCCCGTCCCGACCCGGGGTGGAGCGGGTGCGCGTGGTCAGCGGCTCGGACCCGGTCCCCGCAGCCGCTCCAGCGTGAACAGGTCGTCGGTCGGGTCGACGGTCGCGCGCAGCCGCGCGCCGAGCCGCAGCTCCGGCACGCCACGGCGAGGGCGCGCAGCCCCAGCGACGTCCCGGTGCCGCCGATCGACGCCTGCCTGGCGGTGGACTCCCCTTCGGCGGTCATCCGAGCAGGTCAGCGAGGTGCCGCCGGACTTCCCGGGGCCGAAGCGGGCGGGCGCGGACCCGGCGGCGGCACCGGGGTCCGCCGCGCCGATCGCCGACGTCGTCGAGAGGTCGTGCTAGTCGTGACCGAGCGTCTTGCGTAACCGGGCCAGCGCGCGGTGCTGCGCCACCCGGACCGCCCCGGCCGTGGACCCGACCATCTCGGCGGTCTCCTCCGCGGACATGCCCATGACCACGCGCAGCACCAGGATCTCGCGCTGCCGCTCGGGCAGGACGTTCAGCAGCTCCCCCACCTTCGAGGACAGCTCGCCGTCCAGCGCGCGTTGCTCCGGCCCCGGCTCCTTGCCCGCGCCGTCCGGCAGGTCGGGCACCGACTCCGACCGGTTGCGCGCCGTCGCCCGGTGCGCGTCGGCGACCTTGTGCGCGGCGATGCCGTACACGAACGCCAGGAACGGCCTGCCCTGGTCCCGGTAGGACGGCAGCGCCTTGAGCACCGCCAGGCACACCTCCTGCGCCACGTCGTCCGCCGACGACTGCGACCGCTCCCCGCGGCCCACCCGCGCCCGGCAGTACTTCACGATCAACGGCCGGATCAGCGCGAGCAGCGCCTCCACCGCCCGCCGGTCACCCCGGATGGCGGGCTCGACCAGCGCGTCCGGCCCTCCCTCCGCCGACACCGCCGACACCTCCGCCGACGACATCGACACCGGCACCGGCACCGGGGACACCTCCGCCGGTCCGACCGCCGACGGACCCGAGGACACCGGCTCGTCCTCGTGCTGCGCGGACATCACCGACCTCCTCCCGAAGACGTGCGGCGCACCGCGACGTCCCGGTACCACTCCGAACCCGACCACCGCTGCTGCTTCCATCCCGAGCTCCTCGGCGTCCGTGCGCTGGACCACCCGTTGGGGCACATGTGAACGCGACGTCGATCCCTCACGTGGATGACGCAACTCACTCGAAGTTGCTCCGAACGGCGGCGTTTAAGAGGCGGTCGGAGCAATGTACTACAGCAATTGGTCGCTCTGAGTAATTGTCAGCCGGGCGTGTCGCCGGACTTCCCCGCGCAGCCGGGACAGCGCCCGGTGCTGGGCGACCCGGACCGCGCCGGGCGTGGCGCCGACGACGGCGGCGGTCCGCTCGGCGGAGAGCCCGACCACGACGCGGAGCAGCAGGACCTCCCGCTGCTTCGCCGGCAGCAGGCGCAGCAGCTCGCCGAGCCCGGCCGACACCTCCGCGCGCAGCAGGCGCTGCTCGGGTCCGGCCGACCCGTCCGGGGCGTCGGGCACCTCCGGCACGGGCTCGGCCCGGTCGCGCAGCGCGGCGCGGCGCGCGTCGGCGACCTTGTGCGCCGCGATGCCGTGCACGAACGCGAGGAAGGGCCGACCGAGGCCGGCGCGGTAGGCGGGCAGCGCCGTCAGCACGGCGACGCAGACCTCCTGCGCCACGTCGTCGGCCGAGGTGCCCGAGCGCTCGTGCCGGCCCAGGCGGGCGCGGCAGTAGCGCACGACCAGCGGCCGGACGGCGGCCAGCAGCCACGCCGTCGCCGCCCGGTCACCCGCGACGGCGCGGCGGACGTGCTCCTCCAGGTCGTCGGGGTCCGGAGCACCTCGGTCCGGGCCACCTCGGTCCGGGCCACCTCGGTCCGGGCCACCGCGCACCGGGCCACCGCGGCTCGGACCACCGCGGGCGGGACCACCGCGGTGCCGGGCGCGGTCCGGGGTGGTCACCTCCGGAGCGGGTCCTCCGCGGCGATGGACCTGCGACAGGCGGCGCACTTCCGTCCCACCCCGGGGTCAGGCGGACTTCCGGCCCATCACGTGCAGGCGCGCGGCCACGTCGCGCAGCGGCGAGCGGGTGGACGCGGCCAGCTCCAGCTCGGCCAGCGCCTCCGCCGCGCCGGGGTTGGCGTCCAGCACCGCGCCCGGGACCAGGTCGGACACCACGCCGTGCCCCTGGAGCAGCTCCACCTTCAGCCCGGCGGCGAGCACCAGCGCCTCCAGCCCGGCCACGTCGAACCGGCGCAGCAGCGGGTCGCGGGTGCCCGTGAGCTGGCCCGACTCGTCGTCCAGCAGCCGCCGGGCGTCCACCAGCCGGCCCGCGATGGCCCGGTGCAGCACAGCCGCGAACCGGTTCGCCACCAGCACCGACACCG
This sequence comes from Saccharothrix sabaoui, assembly GCF_051756985.1. Classification (NCBI taxonomy): domain Bacteria; kingdom Bacillati; phylum Actinomycetota; class Actinomycetes; order Pseudonocardiales; family Pseudonocardiaceae; genus Saccharothrix; species Saccharothrix sabaoui. Next base: position 25,118 of record NZ_JBPKJK010000004.1, on the reverse strand, counting down.
CGCCGCCGGGCACCGCGGCACCGGCCAGGGCGGCCAGGGCGGCGCTCGCGTCGTCCACGACCTCCAGCACGCCGTGCCCGAGGACGAGGTCGGCGGCGGCGTCGCGCTCCAGCGCGTCCGTGTCGCCCTGGACGGCCGTGATCCGGTCCAGCACGCCCACCTCGGCCGCGCGGCGGTGCAACGTGGCGAGGGCGTCCGGGCTCGGGTCCACGACCGTCACCGAGCACCCGGCCAGGGCCAGTGGCACGGCCCACACGCCGCTGCCCCCGCCCACGTCGAGCACCCTGGGCGGTTTCCCGCCCCGGCGGTCGCGCGCGGCGGCCAGTTCGGCGTCGAGCACCCTCTGTACGGCGTCCGGTCGCATGGCACCAGAGCCTAGGGGCCGTAGGCTGGCTACGTGCATACGGTGGCGGTGCTCAGCCTCAAGGGTGGCGTGGGCAAGACGACGGTCGCGCTCGGTCTCGCGTCCGCCGCGCTGCGGCGCGGCGTTCGCACGCTGGTCATCGACCTCGACCCGCAGTGCAACGCCACCTCGACCCTGGAGCCCGAGGACACCGACCGGAGCATCTTCGACGTCCTCCAGGAGCCGACCGCCGAGAACCTGCGCGACGCCATCTCCCCCAGCGGCTGGGGCGACGGCGTGGACGTCCTGGCCGGTTCCGAGGACGCCGAGTCGCTCAACCACCCCGACCCCGGCGAGACCCGGCTGGGCAAGCTGCGGGAGGCGCTCGCGCTGCTCAAGGAGGACGACGAGCCGTACCAGCTGGTGCTGCTGGACTGCCCGCCGTCGCTGGGCCAGCTGACCCGGTCGGCGCTGGTGGCGGCGGACCGCGCACTGCTGGTGACCGAGCCCACGATGTTCGCGGTGGCGGGCGTGCAGCGGGCGTTCGAGGCGGTGCAGTCCGAGCGGGAGCACAACCCGGAGCTCCAGCCGCTGGGCGTGGTGGTCAACCGGGTCCGGCCGCGCTCGCACGAGCACCAGTTCCGCATCGAGGAGCTGCGCGACATCTTCGGCCCGCTGGTGATGCCGGTGGCGCTGCCCGACCGGCTGGCCGTCCAGCAGGCGCAGGGCGCGTGCATGCCGATCCACGAGTGGGGCACGCCGGGCGCGCGCGAGGTGGCGCTGGCGTTCAACCTGGTGCTGGCGCGCATCCTGCGGATGAGCCGCAGCCGGCGGCGCATCGCCCACCAGGACTTCGACGACGACGAGATCCACGAGGCCGTCGACAGCGGTGCCCGAGGGTGACACGGTCTTCCTGGCCGGTCGGCGCCTGGACGAGGCGCTGTCCGGCCGCACGCTGCTGCGCGGTGAGCTGCGCCACCCCCGGTGGGCCGCGGTCGACCTGACGGGGCGGGAGGTGCTGGGCGTCCGGTCGGTCGGCAAGCACCTGTTCACCCGCTTCTCCGGCGACCTGAGCCTGCACAGCCACTTCCGGATGGACGGCGCGTGGCACCTGTACCGGCCGGGCGAGAAGTGGAAGCGGCCCGGCCACCAGGTGCGGGCGCTGCTGGAGGTGCCCGACCGGGTCGTGGTGGGGTTCTCGCTGCACGACCTGGAGCTGCTGCCCACCGGCGAGGAGGAGCGGCTGGTGGGGCACCTGGGCCCGGACCTGCTCGGCGACGGCTGGGACGAGGTCGCCGAGGACGAGGCGGCGCGCCGGCTGTCCGCCGACCCGGACCGGGAGCTGGGCGTGGCGCTGCTCGACCAGCGGGTGCTCGCGGGCGTGGGCAACCTCTACAAGGCCGAGGTGTGCTTCCTGCTGAAGGTCTCGCCGTGGAGCCCGGTGTCGGCCGTGGACCCGCTGGGGGCCGTGCGGCTGTCGCGCAGGCTGCTGCTGGCCAACGCGTGGCGGCCGGAGCAGAGCACCACCGGCTCGCTGGCCCGCGGCCGGCAGCACTGGGTGTTCGAGCGGACCGGCAAGCCGTGCTTCCGCTGCGGCGCGCGGGTGCGCGTGGGCGGGCAGGGCGAAGGGGTCTACGAACGGCCCGCGTACTGGTGCCCGCGCTGCCAGCCAGGGCCGATCGCTTAGGGTTACCGCCGTGGTCTACAAGAGCGTGGTGCGCAGGGCGTTGTTCCGGATGCACGGCGGTGACGCGGAGCGGGTCCACGAGACCACCCTCGGCCTGCTGGCGGCGGTGAGCCCCGCGGCGAAGGTCGTGAAGCGCCGGCCGGCGCTGCGGCGCACCGTCTTCGGCGTCACCTTCCCCAACCCGGTGGGCCTCGCCGCGGGCCTGGACAAGAACGGCCGGGCGCTGCCCGCGTGGGGCGCGCTCGGGTTCGGGTTCGTCGAGGTCGGCACGGTCACCCGGCACCCGCAGCCGGGCAACCCGGGGCCGCGGCTGTTCCGGCTGCGCGGCAGCGACGCGATCATCAACCGGATGGGCTTCAACAACGACGGCGCGCAGGCGCTGGCGGACCGGCTGGACCGGCTGGGCCCGCTGTCCGTGCCGCTGGGCATCAGCCTGGGCAAGTCCAAGGTGACGCCCGTCGAGGAGGCCGTCGAGGACTACCGGGCCTCGCTGCGCGCCCTGTACCGGCACGGCGACTACTTCGCGATCAACATCAGCTCGCCCAACACGCCGGGCCTGCGCAGCCTCCAGGACCGGGGCGCGCTGACCGAGCTGCTGTCCGGCCTGGACGAGGCCGCGCGCGAGCTGGCGGGCCCGGCGCCGCGCAAGCCGATCCTGGTCAAGATCGCGCCCGACCTGACCGACGAGGCCATCGGCGAGGTGCTGGAGGTGTGCGCGGCGCACGACGTCAGCGGCCTGATCGCGACCAACACCACGCTGTCGCGCGACGGGCTCGCGCCGGCCGACCGGGCGCTCGCGCACGAGGCGGGCGGGCTGAGCGGGCGACCGCTGACCGAGCGGGCGCGCGAGGTCGTGCGGTTCGTGTCCCGGCAGACCGACGGGAAGCTGCCGATCATCGGCGTGGGCGGCATCGCGTCCGCCGACGACGCCGAGCGGATGCTCGACGCGGGCGCGAGCCTGCTCCAGGTCTACACGGGGTTCATCTACGAGGGGCCCGGCCTGGTGCGCCGGATCAACCGGGCCCTGGCCCGGTAGCCGGCGGGTCGGCCCCGGCTCAGCCCTTGCGCACGGCCCCGAGCCGGCGCAGCACCGGGTGCAGGATCACGACCAGCAGCGAGCCCCACACCAGGCCGCCCAGCTGCATGTCGCCCAGCCGCAGGGTCAGGTCGCCGACGCCCGCCACCAGCGCCGCGCCGCCGACCAGGGCGTTGCCGGGGTTGGTCAGGTCGACCCGGTTGTCCATCCAGATCCGCACGCCGACCAGGCTGATCAGGCCGAACAGCACGAGCGTCGCCCCGCCGACCACGCCCTGCGGCACGGTCGCGAGCAGCGCCGCGGCCTTCGGCGAGAACGCCAGCAGCACCGCGGCCACCCCGGTGACCGCGTACGCGGCCGTCGAGTAGACCTTGGTCACGCCCATCACGCCGATGTTCTCCGAGTACGTGGTGGTGCCCGGCCCGCCGCCGACGCCCGCGAGCGCGGTGGACAGGCCGTTGGCGATGATCGAGTCGCCGATGCTGCCGTCGAGGTCGCGGCCGGTCAGCGCGCCGACGGCCTTCACGTGACCCACGTTCTCCGCGACCAGCACGATCACCACCGGCAGCACGAGCAGGGTCACCGAGGGCCTCAGCTCGGGCGAGTGGAACACGGGCAGGCCCACCCAGGCGGCGCGGGCCACCGCGGCCGTGTCGACCAGGCCGAGCCAGAAGCCGAGGGCCCACCCGACGACCACGCCGATCAGCACCGAGAACCGGAAGGACGTGCCGCGGCCCAGCACGCCGCACAGCAGGATGATGCCCATCGTCACCACGGCGGGCAGCGGCTGCTCGGCGAACGAGCCGGTGGCGCGGTGCGACAGGTTCAGGCCGATCAGGACGACCACGGCGCCCGTCACGACCGGTGGCATCACCGACTCCAGCATCCGCACGCCCAGCGCCTTGACCGCGACGCCGATGATCACCACCAGCAGGCCGGCCGCGAGGACGCCGCCGAGCTGCGCGGCGATGCCCTCGTCGCGGGCGGCGGACAGCGGGGCGATGAACGCGAAGGACGCGCCGAGGTAGCTGGGCACCCGGTTGCGGGTGAGCACCAGGAAGATGAGGGTGCCGACGCCGGAGAACAGCAGCGTGGTGGAGACCGGCAGGCCGGTCGTGGCCGGGACGAGGATCGTGGCGCCGGCCATGGCGACGAGGTGCTGCGCGCCGAAGCCGATGGTGAGCGGCCAGCTCACCCGCTCCTGCGGCGCGATGGCGTCGCCGTCGGTGGGACGGCCATCGCCGTGCACGGTCCACAACGCCACTCGACGACCTCCCCGGCGATCAGACCGGACAGCCCTGTCCGACGCGGCGATACTGCCACGCCACGTAGTGGCAGCCGCTATATAACGGTCTGATAATCACACTATTGCAGCAGCGTACGCCACTGCACCGAGAACGTCAGCCCAGCTTCGCTACGCAACGTGATGCAACCGGTGTTCGTGCAGATGGCCGTGCGTGTGCGCGTGCCGACGACTTCGGGGGCCCGCCGCGCCGGGGCGGTCAGCGGGACAGCTCGCGCAGCGCCGACGCCAGGCCCGCCAGGTGGTCGGTCGCGTCGCCCAGGACCTGCCGGGGGTTGGTGGCGGTGCTCTCGGCGAGCACGCGGCCGGCGGCGGCGACCAGGCCGCAGTAGCCCTCCACGCCCTCGTCGAGCTGGGCGCGCAGCCGCCGCACGCCCTCGACGAGCGGCCCCCGGTCCAGCGGGGGCGCGGTGTCGCGGGCGCGTTCGACGGCCTGGAGCTGGTGGGACACGGCGCGGATCGCCGCGCCCGCCTCGTCGCCGGTCGCCCGCGCCTGCTCAACCGACTCGGTGGGCACCGAGGTCAGCGCCGCCGAGTCGAGCTGCCGCAGCAGCTCACGCAGCGTGTCCTCGGCCTGCTCCAGCCGTTCCATCGGCTGGCGCGCGGCCGAGGCGCGACCCGGCAGCGGGGTGCGGACCGGGGCGGCGCTGAGCTGCCGCCGCCGCCGGTCGACGTCGCGCATCCTCATGTTCGTGCGCACCGCCAGCACGGAGGTGCCGGCGAACCCGAGGGCCGCGCCGACACCCGCCGCCACCGGCAGCGCGTTCACCAGCGTGAGCACGCCGACCACCGCGAGCAGCGCCAGCACGATGAGCCAGAAGGTGAGCACGCGGCCCGACCGGCGGTACTGCCGGTCGAGCTTGGCGCGCGGGTCGTTCCACGCGGCTATGCGCCGCTTGACCTGGTCCGCGATCGGCCCCTGGAGCTGGCCACCGACGATCTGGGCGATCTCACCGGTCACCTTCCGAGCTGGGTGCACCGCGGACGCTCCCCTCTCAGCCCCCGTGGGGCTACTGGCCCTGGCTGGGCGGCTGCTGGATCTGCTGGGTCTGCTGCGGCTGCGCCTGCTGCTGCACCCGCTGCTGGATCTCCTGCTGGATGCTCGCGCTCGCGCTGCCCGGCTTGCCCGCGGTCACCTCGCCCGCGACCTTGCCGCCGGCCATCGAGGCGCGGATCTGCTCCAGGCGGGACGAGCCCGCCATCTGCGTGGTCGACTGCTGGACCTCCAGCATCCGGCCCTGCACCGAGTTCTGCGCCAGCTCCGCGGAGCCGAGGGCGGTGGTGTACCGCTTCTCGATCTTGTCGCGGACCTCCTCCAGCGACGGCGTGTTGCTCGGCGCGGCCAGCTCGGTCATCTGGCGCAGCGAGTTCGACACCTGCTCCTGCATCTTCGCCTGCTCCAGCTGGCTGAGGAGCTTGGTGCGCTCCGCCAGCTTGCCCTGGAGCACCATCGCGTTGCGCTCGACGGCCTGCTTGGCCTGCTGCGCGGCCTGCAACGACTGGTCGTGCAGGGTCTTGAGGTCCTCGATGCTCTGCTCGGCGGTCACCAGCTGGGTGGCGAACGACTGCGCGGCGTTCTCGAACTCCGTCGCGCGCTGCTCCTCGCCCTTGCCCCTGGCCTCGTCGGCGAGGACGAGCGCCTGGCGTGCGGACGCCTGGAGCTTCTCCACCTCGCCGAGCTGCCGGTTCAGCTTCATCTCCAGCTGCCGCTGGTTGCCGATCACCGCCGCCGCCTGCTGCGACAGCGCCTGGTGCTGGCGCTGCGCCTCCTCGATGGCCTGCTGGATCTGCACCTTAGGGTCGGCGTGCTCGTCGATCTTCGACGAAAAAGCCGCCATGAAGTACTTCCACGCCTTCACGAAAGGGTTGGCCATCTCCTACGCCTGCCTTCTCCGCACGTCCCTGGCTCGCGCTCGTGATTGGCAACGACCCGGTGCTGTTGTTGGTTCCATCGTTCCAGTTGTGGCGCGCTGCTTCCACCGACCGGGGGAGATATCCGGGTTCACCCTGAGTCACCCCCGAAACTTCGGTCGACGCGGTCATCCTCCCCCGCCGTCGCCGGCGGGGGCGCGGTGACCCCGGGCGGGTTGCCAAGTCGTTGTACGCCCGCGTGGCCAGCCAACGCCGAGAGCCGAGCCGGATCACCGGCTCGGCTCTCGTTCGCCTGGCTGGGGCTACGCCGCCACCACCGCGCCGCGCGGCTTGCTGATGGAGGTGGACAGCCGGTGCGTGAGCACGGGCTGGAGCCGCAGGTCGGACAGGTCGTTGCCGATCATCGCGGGCACGATGGTGCCGCCCTCCAGGCCCGCCGGGGCGGCGGCGGTCCGCTCGGTCAGCTCGGCGGGGCTGGTCACCGGCTGCTGGACGGCGCCGATGTCCGACGCGACCAGGTGCAGCAGTTCGTAGAGGGGCAGGTCCAACGCCTCGCAGATCGCGGCCAGCAGCTCGCTGGACGCCTCCTTGCGGCCACGCTCCACCTCGGACAGGTACCCCAGGCTGACGCGGGCGGTCCTGGAGACCTCGCGCAGCGTGCGGCGTTGGGTGGTGCGGGCATGGCGGAGCCGATCACCGATCGCCTCGCGTAGCAGCACGGTCATCGCGCGCCTCCTTCCGGCCGGCCGTGCCACCACGTTACCGACCCGTCCCGTCGACGGGCAGTGACTTCATGACACGTCCGCTAAGGGTGAACGGGTGAACACCCGCGGAAGTTCCCGCGCGGCCGAGCGGATTTCCGCGCGAAGCCGCAGCTCAGGTCACCCGACCGGGATCTTGAGGTGGACGCGGAGGAGATCGAGGGCCCCCTCGGCGGACCGGGCGCGGATTTCGTGCCTGTCACCACCCAGAGTGAGCGTTCGCGTGAAAGAACCGGGCGGACCGGACAAACCGAGGTGGACGGTGCCGGGCGGCGCGCCGTCCTGCGGGTCGGGGCCGGCCACGCCGGTCAGGCCGAGGCCCCAGGTCGCGCCGCACCGCTCCCGCGCGCCCGCGGCGAGCTGCCGTGCCACTTCCGGGTGAACCGCGCCGTGCTCGGCGAGCAGGTCCGCGGCCACGCCCGCGAGCGAGTGCTTGAGGTCCGTGGCGTAGACGACGAGCCCGCCGCGCACGACGGCGCTGGCACCGGGCACCGCGGTGAGCGCCGCCGTGACCAGGCCCGCGGTGAGCGACTCGGCGGTGGCGACGGTCTCCCCGCGCTCCCGCAGGGCGCGCACGACGTCCTCGGCCGGCGGGAACCTCACGCCCCCGCCACCGCCCGCTTGCCGCGCGCCCGCAGGCGGAACGCGCGGATCACGTAGTCGACGCCCGTGACGACCGTCAGCACGACCGCCAGGCCCATCGAGCCCACGGCCAGCGGCTCCAGCCAGGCGGGCAGCGGCAGCAGGTAGAGGCCGATCGCGAGGACCTGCACGAGCGTCTTGGCCTTGCCGCCCCGGCTGGCCGGGATCACGCCGTGGCGGATCACCCAGAACCGCAGCAGCGTGACGCCCAGCTCGCGCACCGCGATGACGACCGTCACCCACCACGGCAGCTCGCCGAGCAGGCTGAGCCCCACGAGCGCGGCGCCGGTGAGCGCCTTGTCCGCGATGGGGTCGGCGATCTTGCCGAAGTCGGTGATCAGGCCGAGCTTGCGGGCGAGGTTGCCGTCGACGTGGTCGGTCACCGAGGCGACGGCGAACACGGCGAACGCCCACAGCCGCCACACGGGCTCGCCGCCGCCGTCGGCGAACAGCAGGTAGAGGAACACCGGCACGAGCACCAGCCGGGACATCGTCAGCACGTTGGCGATGTTCAGCACCGGCACGCGCGCGGGTTCGGTCACCTCGGGAGCACCTCGATCACGGACACCACCAGGTCGACGCCCTCGGCGGCGTCCACTCGGCACCGGACCAGGTCGCCGACCCGCAGGTCCTGCCCGTCGGCGATCACGCACTCGCCGTCGACCTCGGGCGCCTGGTGCGCGGCGCGGCCGAGGCAGTCGTTCTCGTCGTCCTCCGCGGTCTCGACCAGGACGACGACCTCGTCGCCGACGCGGTCCTCGGCGCGCTGCGAGGTCAGCTCCTCGACCAGGTTGGAGACGCGGGCGACCCGCTCGGCGATGGTGTCCGCGTCGAGCTTGCCGCCCAGGCCCTCGGCCTCGGTGCCGTCCTCGTCGGAGTAGCCGAACACGCCGACCGCGTCCAGGCGCGCCTCGGTGAGGAAGCGCTCCAGCTCGGCCACGTCCTCCTCGGTCTCGCCGGGGAAGCCGACGATGACGTTGCTGCGGATGCCGGCCCGCGGGGCCAGCGCGCGGATCTGCTCGACCAGCCCGAGGAAGGACTCGGTGTTGCCGAACCGGCGCATCCGGCGCAGCACCGGCTCGCTGGAGTGCTGGAACGACATGTCGAAGTAGTCGGCCACGCCCTCGGTGGTCGCGATGGCGCGCACCAGCGACGGCTTGGTCTCGGCGGGCTGGAGGTAGGACACCCGCACGCGGTCGATGCCGGGGACGGCGGCGAGCCGGGCCAGCAGCTGCTCCAGGCCGCCCAGCTCGCGCGGCAGGTCCTTGGCGTAGGAGGTGGAGTTCTCGGAGACCAGGAACACCTCGCGCACGCCCTGCTCGGCCAGCCACGCCGCCTCGGCCACCACCTCGTCGGGGTGGCGGGACACGAACGCGCCGCGGAAGGACGGGATCGCGCAGAACGAGCAGCGCCGGTCGCAGCCGGAGGCGATCTTGAGCGGCGCGACGGGCGTGTCCGCCAGCCGGGTGCGCAGCACGCGCGGCCCCCAGCCGTGGCCGGGCACCTGGACCTCCTCGGCCGCCTTCGGGCGCTGCACGGGCGTCAGCGGCAGCAGCGTGCGGCGGTCCACGGGCTTGTGCGACTCGACGGTCCGGCCGGCCACCACGTCGTCCAGCCGGTCGGCGAGGTTCGCGTAGTGGTCGAAGCCGAGGACGGCGTTCGCCTCGGGCAGGCTGTCGGCCAGCTCGGTGCCGTAGCGCTCGGCCATGCAGCCGACGGCGACGACCTTCGCGCCGCTGTCGGAGGCGGCGAGGAGGGTGTCGACCGAGTCCTTCTTGGCGGACTCGACGAAGCCGCACGTGTTGACCACCACCACGTCGGCGTCGTCGTCGACCAGCTCCCAGCCGCCGGCGGTGAGCCGTCCGGCGAGTTCCTCGGAGTCGACTTCGTTGCGGGCGCACCCGAGGGTCAGCATGGCGACGCGCTTGGTCGTGGTGGGGGAAGACACGGTGCTCAGCGTAACCGGCGCCGGCGCGCGTTCCTGCCGGCCCGGTGGTGGGGGTGCGCACTGGATCACCACGACGGCCCCCGGGGCGGGGACGGGCGAGACCTGAGCGCCGCACCCGGGCGGGTTGGCCTACCGTTGCACCGTGGACGACCCGATCAACGTGCGTCGGGCCCGCACCGGTGACGTGCGGGCGATGAAGGCCCTCATCGACCAGTACGCGGGCAAGGTGCTGCTCTCCAAGCCGCTCGTGACGCTGTTCGAGGACATCCAGGAGTTCTGGGTCGCCGAGGAGGACGGGGTGGTCCTCGGGTGCGGCGCGCTGCACGTGCTGTGGGAGGACCTGGCCGAGATCCGCACGGTCGCGGTGGACCCGGCGCAGGGCGGGCGCGGGATCGGGCACCGGATCGTGACCCGGCTGGTCGAGACGGCGCGCGAGCTCCAGCTGCGGCGGATCTTCGTGCTGACGTTCGAGACCGCGTTCTTCGGGCGGCACGGGTTCGTGGAGATCGACGGGACGCCGGTGTCGCCCGAGGTCTACGAGGAGATCATGCGGTCGGCCGACGAGGGCGTCGCGGAGTTCCTCGACCTGTCCTACGTCAAGCCGAACACGCTCGGCAACTCGCGGATGCTGCTCCACCTCTGACTGTTCGAGCGAAAACTCGAACAGTCTTGACTCGATGAGCGCTGACCCACCAGGATCGGCGCCGTGGAGCAGATGACGGTCGACGAGCTGGCGGTCCGGGTCGGCCTGCCCGGCAGCACCATCCGCATGTACCAGACCAAGGGCGTGCTGCACCCGCCCCGCCGGCAGGGCCGCGTCGCCCACTACGACGCGTCGCACCTGGAGAGGCTGACCCTCGTCCAGCGGCTCCAGTCGCGCGGCTTCTCGCTGCCCGCCATCGCCGAGCTGGTCAAGGCCCGCGAGAAGGGCGCCAGCGTCGCCCAGGTGCTCGGCGTCGGCGACGCCGAGGGCCCGGACGACTGGGTGCGGGTCCGGGTGCGCGACATCAGCCGGCTCGTCCCGATGGGCGACGTCCGCCCGCGCCTCCTCCTCCGCGCCGTGCAGCTGGGCCTGCTCCGCTGGCGGCGCGGGTGGCCGCACGCCCGGCGGTGGGCGCTGGAGGCGGGCAGCAGGCTCGCCGGGCTCAGCGTCCCCTCCGACGACGTGCTCGACCAGTTCGAGCGCCTGCGCCGGGCCACCGACGGCATCGCCGCCGACTTCGTGGCGATCTTCGAGCGGCGGCTGTGGCCGACCCTCGCGGACGGCGCGGCCGAGGACGACCAGCTCGACCGGATGCGCGCGCTGCTCGTGGAGCTGACCTACACCGCCGAGACGGTCGTGGTCGGCACCCTGCGCGAGTCCATCCGGGACGCCGCCGAGGAGTTCGCGCGCCGCCACCGGCTCGTGCCGAACGACGCCTTCCGGCCCGCCTGGGTCGAGGAACCCGTGGCCATCGCCGAGCGCCTCGTCGAGACCGACGTGGACGAGCTGCCCGACGAGCCGACGATCCGGCGGTTCCTCGACCGGGGCGACGACCACGACGAACCGGCGCGGTGATCGCGCTGTGCGGCGCGGTCGTGGGACTGCGTGCGGGATACCGCTACGACCGCTCGACCGGCCGGCACCCGGTCCGCCCGGGGGTGAAGCGCTCGGTGTTCTGGGCGCTGCTGTTCACCGCCGAGTGGCTGCTGGTGCCGTCGACGGCCGTGCTGCTGGGCCCCGCGGTGGGGGTCGCGGCGTTCGGGTACGTGCTGGCGGCGGGCCTGGCCGGGCCGTGGGTGGCGGAGCACTACCGCAGGCGGGCGGCGTGACCGCGCCCTCGGCGGTCCGGCCGGGACGCGCCGACGGGGTGGCGGGCCGGGCACCGGACGAGTACGGGCAGCGCGGCGGCCGGACCCCCCACCCGGAGGTGGCGTAGGGGCTGATCGGGGCTGTGCCGACCGCCGCGAGCCGGTAAGAACCCTCGTGAAACCCGTGTAACGAGGGGAAGAACAGTGCTCGCGAAAACCCTGCGCAACGCGTTCGCCGTCGTGGTCGCCTCGCTCGCCCTGCTGGCGGGGGCCGGTGTCGGCCAGGCCGCCATCAACGCCCCGGCGGTGACCGACGACTACCTCTTCACCAAGTCCCTGTCCCAGTTCAGCAGCCTGCGCGCCCAGCGCCCCTACAGCGACCAGCTCGACTGGTCGTCCGACGGCTGCTCGTGGTCGCCGGACAACCCGTTCGGCTTCAAGTTCCTGCCGGCCTGCCACCGGCACGACTTCGGCTACCGCAACTACAAGCGGCAGGGCCGGTTCACCGAGACCACGCGCCTGCGGATCGACAACAACTTCAGGACCGACCTCTACAACCAGTGCGCGGGCAACTGGTCGTGCAACCGCACCGCGGACCTGTACTACCAGGCGGTGCGCGAGTTCGGCGCGAGCTGAGCCGGGGGGCGGGGGTTCCCGCGACGGGGACCCCCGCCCCACCCCGGCACGTCGCGCGCGTGCCGCACGTCCTCCGGGACGGCCGTCAGTCCTCGTCCTCCGCCGGTCCCCCGCCACCGCCGCCGCGGATCAGGTAGACGACCGAGTCCAGCTCGTCCGGCTTGATCAGCACCTCGCGGGCCTTCGAGCCCTCCGACGGGCCGACCACGCCGCGCGTCTCCAGCAGGTCCATCAACCGGCCCGCCTTGGCGAAGCCCACCCGCAGCTTGCGCTGGAGCATGGACGTGGAGCCGAACTGCGAGGTGACGATCAGCTCGGCCGCCTGGATCAGCAGCTCCAGGTCGTCGCCGATGTCGGCGTCGATCTCCTTCTTCTCGCCCGCCTTCGCCGCCGTGACGCCGTCCGTGTACTCGGGCTGCGCCTGGTTCTTGGTGAAGTCGACGATCTCGGCGATCTCCTCGTCGCCGACGAACGCGCCCTGCACGCGCACCGGCTTCGAGGCGCCCATCGGCAGGTACAGGCCGTCGCCCATGCCGATCAGCTTCTCCGCGCCGGGCTGGTCGAGGATGACGCGCGAGTCGGTCAGCGACGACGTGGCGAACGCCAGCCGCGACGGGACGTTGGTCTTGATCAGGCCCGTCACCACGTCCACGGACGGCCGCTGCGTCGCCAGCACCAGGTGGATGCCCGCCGCGCGCGCCTTCTGCGTGATCCGCACGATGGCGTCCTCGACGTCGCGCGGCGCGGTCATCATCAGGTCGGCCAGCTCGTCGACGATCGCCATGATGTACGGGTACGGCCGGTACTCGCGCTCGCTGCCGGGCGGCGCGCTGATCTCGCCCGACTTCACCTTGCGGTTGAAGTCGTCGATGTGCCGCACCCGGTTGACCTGCATGTCCTGGTAGCGCTGCTCCATCTCCTCGACCAGCCAGGCCAGCGCGGCGGCGGCCTTCTTCGGCTGGGTGATGATGGGCGTGATCAGGTGCGGGATGCCCTCGTACGGCGTCAGCTCGACCATCTTCGGGTCGATCAGGATCATCCGGACCTCGTCCGGCGTGGCCCGCGCCAGCAGGGACACCAGCATCGAGTTCACGAAGCTCGACTTGCCGGAACCCGTGGAGCCGGCGACCAGCAGGTGCGGCATCTTGGTCAGGTTCGCGGTGACGAAGTGGCCCTCGATGTCCTTGCCCAGGCCGATGACCATCGGGTGGTTGTCCTTGACCGTGGACGGCGCGCGCAGCACGTCGCCCAGCCGCACCATCTCGCGGTCGCTGTTGGGCACCTCGATGCCCACGGCGGACTTGCCGGGGATCGGGGCGAGCAGCCGCACGTTGTCGGTGGCCACGGCGTAGGCGATGTTCTTGGTCAGCGCGGTGATCTTCTCGACCTTCACGCCGGGGCCCAGCTCGACCTCGTAGCGGGTGACCGTCGGGCCGCGGGTGAAACCGGTGACCTGCGCGTCGATGGAGAACTGGTCGAGGACGCCGGTGATGGCCTCGATCATCTGGTCGTTGGCCCTGCTGCGGGCCTTCGGCGCGTCGCCGTCCTTGAGGATGGTGGGCGGCGGCAGCTTGTAGTCGCCCTCGACGGCGCGGACGGCCATCCCGGTGTCGCGCGGCGTCGGCTCGGGCTCCGCCTTGGCCTTGATCTTCGGGGCCGGCCGGGACGGCGGGGGCGGCGGCGGGGGGAGCCGGGGCTCCTCCTCGTCGAGCGGCGGTTCGACCTCCTCCAGGGGCGCGAGGTCCGAGGCGGCGGTCTGGCGGCGGTTGCGCGACGGGCGGCGCAGCTTGGCGGGCTTCGGCTCCTCCTCCGCCTCGTCGTCGCGGAGGTCGTCGCGGAAATCGTCGTGCAGGTCGTCGTCGACGTCGGCGAACCCGTCAAGCCGGTCCTCCGCGCGCCGGTGCAGCAGGTTGCCCAGCCTGGACGGCACGTCGCGGATCGGCACGTGCACCAGCAGCAGCACGCCGTAGGCGAAGATCAGCACCAGCAGCGGTCCGGCGACCCACGGCGTGAGCCCCTGGGCGAGGAACCCGCCCGCCAGGTAGCCGAGCGCGCCACCGGCGTCGCGGCGCGCGACCGGGTCCATCGGCAGGCCGCCGACGAGGTGGAACATGCCGAGGAAGCCGACCAGGACGAGGATCGTGCCGATCCACAGGCGGGGCCGGGCCTCGGGGTTCGCGTCGGTGCGCATGAGCGCCACGCCGACCGCCAGCAGCACCACGGGCAGGATCACGGCCGGACCGCCGATCGAGCTGCGGACCGCCACGTCGACCCACTGGCCGACCGGGCCGCCCGCCCGCCACCACACGCCGGCGGCGGTGACCAGGGCCAGCGCGATGAGCAGCAGCCCCAGGCCGTCGCGGCGGTGCTCGGGGTCCAGCTCCTTGCCGCGGCCGACCGCGCGGACCACCGAACCCACGCCGCGCCCGACGACGCCCCACGCCCGGCCGACCGGCGACGGGCCCGATCTCCGCGCCGGGGAACGCCTCGCGGGCGCGCGCTTGGCGGGGGCCCTCTTCGCGGGGGCCTTGGCCGGTGCCTTGGCGGGGGCCCGCTTCGCGGTGGACCGGGACGCGCTCGACCGGGACTTCGACCCCGTCGAGCCCGAGCTGCGGGTCGTGCCCTTGCGCGATGTCCCAGTTCGGCCGGCCATGCCCTTACCGTAGTCCCCCTGATCCCACCAGCCACAGCCGTCACGAGGGACGTGACGTGCGCCGCCGGACGTCCATGGTTGCCCCGAACCCGGTGCGCCGACACCTCGACACGCCGTAGCCTGCCCGCTGTGCCCACACCACTGCTGTGGCGCGTGCTGACCGCCGTCGACCAAGGGGTCGTGGCGTTGAGCGGACGACTCGAAGTCACCGGCGACGTCCCGGCGGACCTGAGGGGCCGTCCCCTGCTGCTCGCGTCCAACCACATCGGCAACCTCGACCCCTTCGTGCTCATCGCGGCCTGCCGGCGGATCGGCCTCGCGCCGCGGTTCCTGCTCGCGGGCGGGCTGCTCGACGCGCCGGTGCTGGGGCCGCTGCTCAGGGCGTCCGGCCACCTGCGCGTGGACCGCTCGTCCGCCGACGTCGGCACCGCGTACGACCGGACCGTCGAGGCGCTGAAGCGCGGCGGCGACCCGATCGCCCTGTACCCGGAGGGCCGGATCAGCCTCGACCCCGGCCTGTGGCCCGAGCGCGGCAAGACCGGCGCGGCGCGGCTGGCGCTCAGCGGCGGCGTCCCCGTGGTCCCGGTGAGCCAGTGGGGCGCGCACGAGGCCGTCTACTGGGGCAACACGCACGTGAACGGCTGGGACGACGCCAAGCCGTACCTGACGTCCTACGCGCGCGGGCTGCGCCGGCGGCCGACGTTCAAGGTGCACTTCGGAAAACCGGTCGAGCTGTCGGACCTGGCGGACGGCAGGCCGGGTGACGCGCGGCGCGCCCACGAGCGGATCATGCGGGCGATCGTGGAGGGCCTCGTGCCGCTGCGCGTGGACGAACCGGACCAGCCCAGGTTCCACGACCCGACGCGGCCGACCACGGGGTCCTCGCCCTGGCGACCGTGAGGGCGCGCGGGACCGCGCTGGCGCTGCTGTCGTCGTTGACCTTCGGCACGTCCGGCGTGCTGGCGAAGCCCGTGATGGCGGCGGGCGCCGCGCCGGCGCAGGTGACCAGCGCCCGGATCGCGCTGGCGGCCGTCGTGCTGGCGGTGGGCGTGGGCCTGTTCCGGCCGGGGGCGCTGCGGTTCGGGCGCGGCGACGGGCTCCTGCTCGTCGGCTACGGCGCGTTCGGCGTGGTCGGGGCGCCGCTGCTGTTCTTCGTGTCGGCGTCGCGCATCCCGGTGGGCATCGCGATGCTGCTCCAGTTCACCGCGCCGGTGCTGGTGGCGCTGTGGGTGCGGTTCGTGCGCGGCACCCGGCTGCCGGCGGCGGTGTGGTGGGGCACCGGCGTGGCCGTGGCCGGGCTGGCGGTGGTCGGCGAGGTCTGGCGCGCGCCCCGGCTGGACGCGGTGGGCGTGGCGGCGGCGCTGTGCTCGGCGCTGTGCATGACGGCCTACTACCTGCTGGGCGAACGGGCCGGCGCGCGCGACCCGTACGGCGTGCTGGCGGGCGGCATGGTGTTCGGCGCGGTGGTGCTGGCGGTGATCAGCCCGCCGTGGTCGGTGCCGCTGGGCGGGTCGACGGCCCTCGGCCCGGCCTGGCTGGTGCTGCTCGCGCTGGCGCTGGTCGCGACCGTGGTGGCCTACCTGGCCGGGGTGCTGTCGATGCGCCACCTGACCCCGTCGGCGGCGAGCGTGATCGGCCTGCTGGAGGTCGTGGTGGCGGCGGTGCTGGCCTGGTGGCTGCTGGGCGAGGCGCTGACGGCGGCGCAGGTGGTGGGCGCGGTCGTGCTGCTGGCCGGCGCGGCGGTGGTGCAGGTGGCGAGCGGGCGGAAGGCCCCGGCTACGCCCGAAGCGGTGCCGCGCGCGTGAAGGCGCGCCACGCGGCGGGGGTGAAGGCGAGCTGCGGAGCGGTGTTCTTGGAGTCCCTGACGCCGATGAGGTCTTCGGACGCGAACGCCACTTCCACGCAGGCTGCCTCGGGGCCTTCGCTATAGCTGCTCTTGCGCCACCCCGACGCCGTCCACCGCACGCTGGGCCTCCCGCAGCCGGTCGTACCTGTCCGCCCACTCGGCGAACACCGTCCGCGATTCTTCCTCAGCCAGCGCTAGTGCGGCCAGGGCGGCGCAACTGCGCTCGTACGCGCCGGTCGCTTCGGGCGCGTCCAGGAACAACGACACCGGTCCGGCCTCCACGTAGGTCACCGGCAGGTGATCGGCGTAGGTCATGTGCGCGAACGAACCGGACAGCCCCACCGGCAGCGCGGCGGTGAACGGCACCAGGCGGATGCCGCCGTGGAAGACCAGGTGCAGCATCTGCTCGTACATGACCTGGGCAGTCCCCACGAGGCGGTGGAGGGCTGCTTCGTAGAGGTAGAACTCGGCCGCCGGGGGCTTCTGCTGGACCAGGACGGACTGCCGGGCCATGCGCCACCCGACCGCTTGCTCGGCATTGTGGGCATCGCCCATGAGCGCGCGGGCGTAGGAGGGGGTTTGGACCAGTCCCGGCACGACCGCGAGTTCGTACCAGAGCATGGTCTCGGCAGTTCGCTCGTGCAGGTACAGGGTGCGCAGGTTGTCCGGCATCCCCATGTCGTGCGGTCGGACGTGGTAGCCGGTGTCGGTTTCGTGGGCCAGGGCCATGATCCGGTCGAACGCGGCCTGCTCGGGCCGCAGGTAGCCGGCGTAGCGGGCGATGTCGAGCGGGCTGGTGCCCCTGGTGCCCGTCTCCAGCTTGGAGATCCGGGCGACCGACCAGCCCAGCTGCTCGACCAGCGCCCCCGTCCTGACCTTGGAGCGGCGGCGGGCCTGGCGGAGCGCGTCGCCGAGTTCACGGCTGAGCGCGGTGGAGGTTCGTGGTTCCATGCGGGCACGCTAGAACCGCCTGACCAGCGGTTCCCAGCCGTTGTTGATGTTTACACCCCAAGGGGTGCAGCTCGTACCCCGGGTCAACAACGGCCGGGAACCACTCGAAGGTGTCAGTTCACCGGGATGATCGTCGGCACGATCATCGGCCGCCGCCGGTAGGTCTCGGCGACCCAGCGGCCGACGACCCGGCGCACGGCCTGCGCGATGCGGTGCGAGTCGGTGATGTTCTCCGCCTCGGTGCGGGACAGCTCCATCTCCACCAGGGAGATGGCCTGGTCCAACGCCTTCGGGTCGTCGGAGAACCCGCGCCCGGACACGGTCGGCGGGGCGACCGCGCGGCCGGTGGCGGAGTCGATCGCCACCGTGATGGCGATGAAGCCGCCCTCGCCCAGCACGAGCCGGTCGGACAGCGTGGACTCGCCGACGTCGCCCACGGACAGGCCGTCGACGTACACGTGGCCCACCTCGACCTTGCCGCTGACGGCCGCCTTGCCGTCGAGCAGGTCCACGACCACGCCGTCCTCGGCGATGACGACCCGCTCCGGGTCGACGCCGGTGGCGACGGCCAGCGCGGCGTTGGCGCGCAGGTGCCGCCACTCGCCGTGCACCGGCATCACGTTCGACGGCCGCACCGCGTTGTAGAGGAACAGCAGCTCGCCCGCCGGCGAGTGGCCGGAGACGTGGACCTTGGCGTTGCCCTGGTGGACGACGGTCGCGCCGAGCCGCGCCAGGCCGTTGACGACGCCGAACACGGCGTTCTCGTTGCCCGGGATGAGCGAGGACGCCAGCACGACGGTGTCGCCGGCCCGGATGGAGATCTGCCGGTGCTCGCCGCGCGCCATGCGCGACAGCGCGGACAGCGGCTCGCCCTGGGACCCGGTGGACACGAAGAGGACCCGGTCCTCGGGCATGTCCATGGCCTCGTTGAGGTCGACGAACAGGCCGTCCGGCACCTGGAGGTAGCCCAGCTCGGCGGCGATGCCCATGTTGCGGACCATGGACCGGCCGACCAGGGCGACGCGGCGCCCGTAGCGCACGGCCACGTCCAGCACCTGCTGCACGCGGTGCACGTGGGAGGCGAAGCAGGCCACGATGACGCGCTGCCCGGCCTGGCGGACGACGTTCTCCAGCACGGGGCCGATCTCGCGCTCGGGCGCGACGAACCCGGGCACCTCGGCGTTGGTGGAGTCCACCAGGAACAGGTCGACGCCCTCGTCGCCCAGGCGGGAGAAGCCCGCGAGGTCGGTCAGGCGGCCGTCCAGGGGCAGCTGGTCGAGCTTGATGTCGCCGGTGTGCAGCACCAGGCCGGCCGGCGTGCGGACGGCGACCGCGACGGCGTCCGGGATGGAGTGGTTGACCGCGAAGAACTCCAGGTCGTACGGCCCGAACGAGCGCCGCTCGCCGTCGGTGATCTCCACCAGGCGCGGCGTCTGCCGGTGCTCCTTGCACTTCGCGGCGAGCAGCGCGAGGGTGAACCGCGACCCCACCACGGGCACGTCGGGCCGCAGCTTCAGCAGGAACGGCACCGCGCCGATGTGGTCCTCGTGGCCGTGCGTCAGCACGAGGGCCTCGATGTCCTCCAGGCGGTCCTCGATGGCCCGGAAGTCCGGCAGGATCAGGTCGACGCCGGGCTGGTCGTCCTCGGGGAAGAGGACACCGCAGTCCACGACCAGCAGCCGCCCGGCGTGCTCGAACACGGTCATGTTGCGGCCGACCTCGCCGATGCCGCCCAGTGCGACGACGCGCAGACCTCCGTCGGGCAGTGCGGGCGGGGGTGAGTTCGGGTTGATCACGCGTGGGCTCCCAATTCGGCCTCGACGGCCTCGACGTCCTCGGTTGATGCGGGTACGAGGGGCAGCCTCGGGTCGCCCACGTCGAGCCCGCGCAGGCGCAGCGCGGCCTTCGTGTAGGTGACGCCGGGCATCCTGCGGAACGGGCGCAGCAGCGGCAGCAGGGCGTGGTGGATCGCGGTGGCGCGCTTGACGTCGCCGGACTCGAACGCGTCGAGCATGTCGCGCAGGCGGTCGGCGGCGAGGTGCGAGACGACGCTGACGAACCCGACGGCCCCGACCGAGAGCCACGGGAGGTTCAGCGGGTCGTCGCCGGAGTAGTAGGCCAGGTCGGTGGCCGCGATGACCTTGCTGCCCTCGTGCAGGTCGCCCTTGGCGTCCTTGACCGCGACGACGCGCGGGTGCTCCGCCAGCCGCAGCAGGGTCTCCACCTCGATGGGCACGACGCTGCGCGGGGGGATGTCGTACAGCATGACCGGCAGGCCGGTGGCGTCCGCCACGGCCGTGAAGTGGGCGAGCAGGCCGCGCTGGGACGGCCGCGAGTAGTACGGCGTCACCACGAGCAGGCCGTGCGCGCCCGCCGCCTCGGCCTCGCGGGCCAGGTGCGCGCTGTGCGCGGTGTCGTTGGTGCCGGCGCCGGCGACGACGGTGGCCCGGTCCCCGACCGCCTCCACGACGGCCCGGAGCAGGTCGGCCTTCTCCGCGTCGGTGGTGGTGGGGCTCTCGCCGGTGGTGCCGTTGACCACGAGCCCGTCGCTGCCGCCGCGGACCAGGTGCTCGGCCAGTTCCTGCGCCTTGCCGAGGTCCACCGCCCCCCGGTCGTCGAACGGCGTGACCATGGCGGTGAGCACTCTGCCGAACGGGCGTCCGGGTGAGGCGGAAGGACTTGCGGTCATGTGCGAAATCTACCGCGTCACCGTCCGCAAGCTGCGACTACACACCCCGGTCGAGGGCCTTGACGAGCCGCACGGCCTCGTCGGCGCCGTCGTGCTCGACCCGGGAGGCGGAGCGCCCGAACACGTGCAGCAGCAGTTCCCCGACCTCGCCGGTCACCACGACGGGGTCCGCCCCGCGCCTGGCCACCACGGCCTCGCCGTCGGGCCGGCGCAGCACCACGCCCACGGGGCTCTTGCGGTACATCAGCTTCGCGGTGGCGGGCAGGCGCTTCCACAGCACCTCGTCGCGCACCGGATCGGGTGAACGCGGCTCCCAGTGGGGGCGGGCGCGCCGCACGTCCTCGTGGTGCACGAAGTACTCGACGGCGTTGACCGCCTCGTCGACCAGGCCGAGCGGCGCGGGCGGGCCGGTGCGCACCAGCTCGACCAACCGCTCCCACGGCCTCGCCGCGTACGAGTCCTGCACGCTCCTGGTGTGCCCGGCGAGGGGCGCGAGCACGATGCCCGCCGCCGCGTCCGGGCGGCGCTCCCGCAGCACGAGGTGCGCGGCCAGGTCGCGGCTCCGCCACGGGTCGCACAGCGTGGGCGCGTCCGGCCCCACCTGGAGGAACAGCTCGCTCAGCAGCCTGCGTTCGTCGCGCGCCACACCCATGCGACCAACCTACCTACTCGGCGGTCACCTGGCTGGACAGCTCGGCCTTGTCCTTGCTCCACAGCACGCAGGAGACCTCGCGGGTGAGGTCGCTGTCGTTGGGGTCGACCTGCCACTCGCTCTCGGTGGGCACGACGGCGGCGTAGTGCAGCTTGTCGACCTTGCCCTCCAGCGGGACGACGTCGGACATGAAGTGCAGCGTGCAGAAGTTCTCGGCGTAGGCGCGCAGCCACTGCTCGCCGGGGTACTCGTGCTTGCCCGAGGAGCCGAACGGGCTGCCGGCCGCGAAGAACTCGACCCGGTGGTCCTTGTTGCACTCGGTGTAGTTGACCGTGACGGTGGGTTCGAGGAAGTTGTCGCCGCACTTCTGGCCGCTCATCTTGAACTGGCTCGCGGACATCGTGCCGCCGGAGCCGAAGCTGATGGTCTCGACCATCGCGGCGGGCCTGGACGGCGTGAACCACCAGCGCCCGAGGAACACGCCCGCGACCAGCAGCACGACGGCCGCCAGCGCGCCGCCGCCGATCAGCGCGCCCTTGAGCCACGGCTTGCGCGCCACGGCCTGCCGGGCGCCGTTCGCGAGCTGCGTGTAGTTCACCGTCGCGTTGGGCGGGACGCCGAACCCGGTGGGCGGGGTGGGCTGGGCGAGGGCGCGTTCGAGCATGGCGCGGGCCTGCTGGCCGGTGAGGCGGGCGTTCGGGTCGGGCATCAGCAGGCCGGTGATGACCGCGCCGAGCACGCCGTGCGCCCTGGTCAGGCGGGGCGCCTCGTTCATGATCGCGTGCAGGGTGGACGCGGTGGACGAGCGCTCGTAGGGGCTCACGCCCTCGACGGCGTAGGCCAGCGTCGCGCCCAGCGCCCACAGGTCCGAGGCGGGCCCGGCCTCGTGGCCGTGGATGCGCTCCGGCGACATGTAGGCGGGCGAGCCGATGAGGCTGCCGCTGGTCGTCAGGCGCGGGTCGTCGACGGCCTGGGCGATGCCGAAGTCGGTCAGCTTGACCCGGCCGTTCGGGGTGATCATGAGGTTGCCGGGCTTGACGTCCCGGTGCACGACCCCCGCCTGGTGCGCGGAGTCCAGCGCGGACAGCGCCTGCACCGCGATGGAGACGACGCGCTCCTGCGGCATGGGGCCCTGGGCGTTGATGAGCGTGGAGAGCGTGGCGGCCTCCACCAGCTCCATCACGATGTAGGTCATGCCGCCCTCGACGACCACGTCGAACACGGTGACCACGGCGGGGTCGTTGAGGCGGCCCGCGGTGCGCGCCTCGCGCAGCACCCGCTCCTCCAGCACCCGGCGCTCCTCGTGCGCGATGCCGTCGGGCAGGTGCAGCTCCTTGATGGCGACCTGGCGGCCGATCACGGTGTCCTGGGCGCGCCACACCACGCCCATGCCGCCGCGCCCCAGCTCGGCGAGCAGGGTGTACCTGCCCGCGATGACCCGCGGTCGCACGCCTTGTGGACTGTTCACCGTCACTCCTCGCCACCAACCCCAGGAACGGGCGGAACGCTAGCTCAGACCCCGCGCGACCCGATCCGGTTTCACGGTTTCGTGACTTCGTGGCCCGCCGCGCGCAGCGCCCGCACGGCGCGCTCCAGGTCCACCGCCTTCACCAGCAGGTGGTCGGTGTCGTACGTGGACAGCGCGAACAGGCTCACGCCCGCGGCGGCCAGCTCGCCGGACAGCGCGGCCATGATGCCGGTGAGGGTGAACTCAAGCGGGCCGCGGACGGTGAGCAGCCGCCAGCCGGGCTGGGCCGCGCCGGCGGCGGGCGCGTGCTCGCCGGGGCACACCACGGACAGCTCGTCGGGCGTCCTGGTGACGGAGACCAGGCCGGGCCGGTCGAGCAGCCCGGCCGGGACGGGCGCGTCGGCGGGCAGCCGCGCGACGGTGTACTCCCCCGGCCGGACGTCGACGATCAGGTGCTTCACGTCAGCCCTCGGTCACCAGCGGGCTGGAGGCGACCTCGGTGCCGTCGGGCAGCTCGGAGATCGCGAAGTCGGCGAACGCGTTGGCCGCCGCCTTCTGGAGCTGGCGCAGGCACTCCACGGCCAGGGCGCGGATCTCCACGTCGGCGTGCTCGGTCGCGCGCATCGCGATGAAGTGCCGCCACGCGCGGTAGTTGCCGGTCACCACGACGCGGGTCTCGGTGGCGTTGGGCAGGACCGCGCGCGCCGCCTGGCGGGCCTGCTTGCGGCGCAGGGTGGCGCTGGGCACGTCGGAGAACTTCTCCTCCAGGCCCTTGAGCAGCTCGTTGTACGCCTCGACGCTGGCCTGCGCGGCCTTGAGGAACATCTCGTGCAGCTCGGGGTCGTCCGCGATGACGTCCGGCTCGACCATGGCGGCGTCGCGCTCGGGCACGTACCGCTGGGACAGCTGGCTGTAGGAGAAGTGCCGGTGCCGGATCAGCTCGTGGGTGAGCGAGCGGGAGATGCCGGTCAGGTAGAAGCTGACCGAGCCGTGCTCCAGCACGGACAGGTGGCCGACCTCGATGATGTGCTTGATGTAGCCCGCGTTGGTGGCGGTGGCCGGGTTGGGCTTGGTCCACGACTGGTAGCACGCGCGGCCCGCGAACTCGGCGAGCGCCTCGCCGCCGTCGGCGTCGGTGGACCACGGGACGTCCGCCGGGGGGAAGAACTCCGTCTTCGCGATCAACTGCACCTTCGGCGACACCGTCTGAGCCACGACGAACCTTCCCTGGAGCTGCAAGCAACGCAGGGAGCCTAGTCGAGGGCCGGGGGGCGACCTCCCATGGTAGAGCGCTCGTGTCCCCCGCCACACGGCTGCGTCAGGCGTGACACCACTCGTCGGTTGCGTGATGTCGGAAGTGATGTCATGGTGGTGTCATGGACCTGTCGCCTTACATCGCCGCACTGCGCGAGGACCTCGCGACGGCCGCGTCCGCCGGGGACGACAACACCCGGCGCACCGCCGCCCTGCTGTCCGCCGCACTGGAGCCGGCCGCACGGCTGGCGCTCATGAACGCGCTGTCCGACCTGGCCGCCGAGGTCACTGCCGCCCTGGACGGACTGGTGGTCGACGTCCGCCTGGACGGTCGTGACGTGCAGGTGGTCGTCACCGGGGGCGCTCCCCGCGAGGACCGCGAACCGGAGCCCCGGGAGGTTCCCCGGCCGGCCGCCGGTGACGCCACGCGCATCACCCTGCGCCTGCTCGACGAGCTGAAGTCGAAGGCCGAGCAGGCCGCCGCGTCGCAGGGCATGTCGTTGAACACCTTCGTCGCGCAGGCCGTGCAGGGCGCGGTCGGCGGTCGGCGGGGTCACCACAAGAGCTGGGCCCCGCCGACGGACCAGCCGGGCGGCTCCGGCTCCCGGGTCCGCGGCTGGGTCCAGGGCTGAGGAGGGGGAACGTGGAGTCATCCGATGTCGTGCGGCAGCAGAGCTTCGAGGTCGACGGCACCGTCGAGGTCGAGGTGTCCGTGCCGGCGGGCCGGGTGCGGGTGCACCTGGTCGAGGAGCCCGGCGCGCACGTCGAGGTGAAGCACCAGCCGGACGCGGGCGGCGAGCCCTGGGCCGCGGGCCTGTCCGGCCTGCTGAACTGGGCCAACGAGCAGTTCGGCGGCCAGTTCGGCGGTGGCCGCACCCAGCCGTCCGGCCCGGCGGAGGCGGTGCGCGACGCGCGCGTCGAGCTGACGGGGTCGCGGCTGGCGGTGCGGGCGTCCGAGGCCCTGCCGCTGCGCGGCGTGCCGCTGGACGTCGTGGTCCGCGCGCCGCGGGGTTCGCACGTGATCGTGAAGTCGAACTCGGCGGACGTGACCGTGACGGGCCCGGCGGGCAGGCTGGAGATCCGGACCGGCACGGGCCACGTGACGGCGGACCGCGCCGAGGGGTCCTCGCAGGTCGACTCGCGCAGCGGCAAGGTGCGGCTGGGCCCGATGCTGGGCGGCCTGCGGGCCAAGACCGGCTCCGGCGACATCGAGGTCTCGTCGATCGGCGGCAACACCGTGCTCTACACCGGCACCGGCGACGTGTGGCTGGGCGCCGTGCAGGACGACGTGCAGGTCCGCACGGGCAGCGGTGACGTGACGGTCGCCGACGCCGCCGCCGGGCGCATCCAGATGGGCACCGGCTCGGGTGACGTCCGCGTGGGCGTGCGGCCCGGCGTGGCGGCCCAGATCGACCTGGTCTCCAGCTCCGGCGCGGCCCGCTCGGAGCTGGACGTGTCCGACACCCCGCCCCCGGGCGACCCGCTGCTGTTCATCACGGGCCGCACGGGCACCGGCACGGCCCTGGTGACGACGGCGACGACCGGCTGAACCGGCCGGACCCGGCCCGACGCGGCGCGCGCACCCC